>NZ_CAWNWX010000052.1:0-29107 GCF_963878195.1 Aeromonas sp. HMWF016 | reverse complement strand
GGCAAGGGAAGCCCGTGCCTCCGTTAGCTGTAAATGACGTTAAATAACAATAATTTATAAGCTAGTTTTCAAATCTACATCAATAAGAGGTTGTTAAATGAGCATTATCTCCAAGGCGTATGCAGAAGGCGCAGTTCCGACGGCACAGGGTGGTGGCATGGAAATGATCATCATGCTGGCCGTGTTCGGTCTCATCTTCTATTTCATGATCTACCGTCCCCAGGCCAAGCGCGCCAAAGATCATCGCAATCTGATGACCTCTCTCTCCAAGGGTGACGAAGTGCTCACCTCCGGTGGTCTGGTTGGCAAGATTGCCAAAGTGGCTGCCGACAGCGATTACCTGGTGATCGCCCTGAACGACCAGACTCAAGTCACCATCAAAAAGGACTTCGTTTCTGCCGTTCTGCCCAAGGGTTCTATTCAGTCCCTTTAATCTCCCAAGGAGCACAGCGTGTTGAATCGCTATCCGCTGTGGAAATACCTGATGGTGATCGTGGTGATCGCCATCGGTTTTCTATATGCAGCCCCCAATCTTTACGGCGAAGACCCGGCCTTGCAGGTTTCTGCCAGCCGTGGTGCCGAAGTCAAGCTAGATACCCTTGACCTGGTGAAAGAGAGTCTCGACGAGGCCAAGATCCCGGTCAAACATGCTGCGTTCGAGCACGGTCTTATTCTGATCCGTTTTAAGAACACCGAAGATCAGCTCAAGGCGCGCGATATCGTCGCCAACAAGCTGGGTGACAACTTCATTACCGCTCTCAACCTTGCCCCCTCTACTCCTGCCTGGCTCGAAGCCATTGGCGCCAACCCGCTCAAGCTGGGTCTGGACCTGCGCGGTGGTGTGCACTTCCTGATGGAAGTGGACATGGCCGAGGCGCTGACCAAGCAGCAAGAGCAGATGGTGCAGGATTTCCGCTCCGAGTTGCGTACCCAGAAGATCCGTTACTCCGGCGTGCGCCGGGTCGGTGACAAGGTACAGGTGGTATTTCGTGACGAAGCGGATCAAGAGCGTGCTGTTACCCATCTGCGCCGCCAGAACCCTGATTTGACCTTCACCACCGAGCAGAAAGGGGATGAATTCATCCTGATGGCCGGTCTGAGCGAAGCGAAGATCAAGGAAGTGAAGAAGTACGCCCTCGAGCAGAACATCACCATCATCCGTAACCGGGTCAACGAGCTGGGTGTCGCCGAGCCGCTGGTACAACAGCAAGGCGCCGAGCGCATTGTGGTTGAGCTGCCCGGTATCCAGGATACCGCCCGTGCCAAGGAGATCCTCGGTGCGACCGCGACCCTGGAATTCCACATGGTCGATGAGACTGCCGACATTCAGGCTGCGGCCGACGGTCGCGTACCGCCGAGCTCCAAGGTCTACAACGATCGCAATGGTCGTCCTGTCGTGCTGCAAAAGCGGGTGATCCTGACCGGTGACCACATCGTGGGTGCCCAGTCCGGTTTCGACGAGTACAGCCGTCCCCAGGTCAACATCAAGCTTGATGGCCAGGGTGGCAACAAGATGGCCAACTTTACCAAGGACAACGTGGGTAAAGGGATGGCGACCGTCTTTATCGAGTACAAGCCGGTCGGTCAGCCTGGTCCGGATGGCAAGCGCAAGTTCCGCAAGCAGGAGGAGGTGATCAACGTCGCCACCATCCAGTCGCGCCTTGGCAGCCAGTTCCGCATCACCGGTATCGACAATGCCAACGAAGCCCATAACCTGGCGCTGCTGCTGCGTGCCGGTGCTCTGATCGCCCCGATCCAGATCGTGGAAGAGCGCACCATTGGCCCGAGCTTGGGTCAGCAGAACATCGACAGCGGTATGCAAGCCATCGGCTGGGCCATGCTGGTGATCGTGCTGTTCATGGGGATCTACTACCGTGCGTTCGGCTGGGTTGCCAACCTGGCACTCTGTATGAACCTGGTGCTGATCATCGGTATCATGTCGATGATCCCGGGGGCCACCATGACCCTGCCAGGCATTGCCGGTATCGTGCTAACACTCGGTATGGCGGTGGATGCCAACGTGCTGATCTACGAGCGTATTCGTGAAGAGATCCGCAACGGTCGCGGGGTTCAGCAGGCCATCCATCTGGGCTTTGATCGGGCATTCTCGACCATCGCCGACTCCAACGTCACCTCGCTCATCACCTGTGTGATCCTGTTCGGTATCGGTACTGGCGCCATCAAGGGCTTTGCCCTGACGCTGGGCATCGGTCTGACCGCCTCCATGTTTACTGCCATCACGGTCTCCCGCGCCATTATCAACCTGGCCTGGGGTGGACGGCGCATCGACAAGTTGCCCATCTGAGGATAGAGAGATGTTTCAGATTCTACATTTTGAAAAACCGATCCCGTTTATGCGCTATGCCAAAACGGGTGTGGTCTTCTCTTCCGTGCTGATGGTGATTGCCCTCTTCTTTCTGTTTGATCGGGGCCTGAACTGGGGTCTGGACTTCACCGGTGGTACCACCATCGAAGTGGGGTTCCAGCAGTCGGTGAGCCTAGACAAGATGCACCAGGTGCTGGAAGAGCAGAAGATTGAAGGGGCGAGCCTGCAACACTTCGGCTCCAGCCGTGACGTGCTGTTCCGCCTGACCCCGAAAGAGGGGGTCAAGGTCGAGGAGCAGGGCAACGAGGTGCTGGCGGCGGCCAAGCTGCTGGATCCCGGTGCCGTGCTCAAGCGCGTCGAGTTCGTCGGTCCCTCCGTGGGTGACGAGCTGGCGACCGATGGTGCACTGGCCATGTTGGCCTCCATCATCTGTATCCTGATCTACGTGGCGGTGCGCTTTGAATGGCGTCTGGCCATGGGCGGCATCCTCTCGCTGGTGCACGACGTGGTGATCACCCTCGGTGTCTTTGCCTACTTCCAGTACGAGTTCGACCTGACCGTACTGGCGGCATTGATGACCCTGGTGGGTTACTCCCTGAACGATACCATCGTGGTATTCGACCGCTTGCGGGAGAACTTCCGCAAGGTGCGCAAAGGGGATACCGACTACATTCTGGATCTCTCCATGACCGAGACCCTGAGCCGTACCATCATCACCTCCGGCCTCACCTTCGTGGTGGTGCTGGCGCTGTTGCTCAAGGGCGGCGCGCTGATCCACGGTTTTGCCGTGGCCATGGTGATCGGTGTGGCCTTCGGTACCTACTCCTCCATCTATGTGGCGAGTGCGTTTGCCATGTTCCTCGGCGTCAAGCGCGAGCACATGCTGCCAACCCAGGTAGAGAAAGAGGGTGCGGATCAACAGGAAATCCTGCCGTAAACCACAAAAGAGCGCCGCAAGGCGCTCTTTTCTTTTTCGCTGTTGTCGTATGCTGACGCAGATGATTTCAACAAAAGGAGCTTGCCATGCAACACAATCCCCGTTTTCTGGCGCTGGTAGAAGGGATCCGCTCCCGCGTAGCCGAGACCGATGTCCACCAGATCAAGCGCTGGCAGGATGAGGGGCGCGCTTTTCATCTGATCGATGTGCGGGAAGAGAGCGAGTGGGCCAAAGGGCACCTGCCCGGCGCCCTCTATCTGGGCCGTGGCGTGATTGAGCGGGATATCGAGACCCGTTTCCCTGATCCCGATACCGAACTTTACCTTTACTGTGGCGGCGGTTTTCGCTCCATTCTGGCGGCGGACAATCTGCAACAGATGGGTTATCGCAAGGTGATCAGTGTCGATGGTGGTTTTCGCGGCTGGCTGGAGGCCGGATACCCTGTCGAATCCTGATTTATTTGAGAGAGATAGGCTGAGCTACATGACAAAGCGACGGTTGACCTTTACCATATGCGGGGTCAAGCGTAAGCGTCGGAGTGTTCATTGAACGTCAGGAAAGGGATTGGATACCTCCTCGGTATCCTGTTGCTGCTCCCTATGTGGGGTTGCAGCAGTAGCAGTCAGGTTAATGCCCCTCAGGTTCCCAAGCCGCAGCCTGCATCTCTGGTGTTGGCGACCCCTTTGCAGGTCTCCTACCAGAGCGAGCTGGCGCTAGCTCGACTCGGGCAGATGCTCAGCGAGATGGAGTTGACCACGGAGCAGCGTGCCGAGCTGTTCTATGAGCGTGCAGTGGTCTTTGATCGCGTTGGTTTGCGCTCCCTTGCGCGGCTCGATTTCAACCGTGCCTTGCGGGAGAAGCCCGATTTCGCCGAAGCCTACAACTTCATCGGCGTCTATCTGGTGCAGCAGCAGAATTATGACGAAGCCTACGAGGCATTCGATTCGGCGCTCGAACTGGCGCCCGATTATGACTATGCCTACCTGAACCGTGGCATCGCGCTCTACTACGGCAATCGCCCCGAGCTGGCTGCCGCCGATATGAAAC
Source organism: Aeromonas sp. HMWF016 (assembly GCF_963878195.1). Lineage (NCBI taxonomy): Bacteria > Pseudomonadati > Pseudomonadota > Gammaproteobacteria > Aeromonadales > Aeromonadaceae > Aeromonas > Aeromonas sp. HMWF016. Next base: position 24,797 of record NZ_CAWNWX010000052.1, on the reverse strand, counting down.
GCTTCTACGAGGCGCAGCCGGAAGATCCTTACCGGGTGATCTGGCTCTATCTGGCCGAGCAGAAACTCGATCCCGCAGCGGCCATGAGCCGGATGCGCGAGCGCCTCAACAAGTACGATGACGACGCCTGGAATTGGGATCTGGTTCGTCTCTACACTGGTGAGATGAATGCCACCGAGTTGATGGGCAACGTGGTCAAAGGGGTGAAGGATAACCGGGAGCTCGCCGAGCGCCTGTGCGAAACCTACTTCTACCTGGGCAAGTACGAGCTGGGTCGGGGCAACCGCAAGGAGGCGATCAGCTACTTCAAGTTGGCGCTCTCCAACAACGTCTACGACTTCATCGAGCATCGCTATGCCTTGCTGGAGCTGGAGCTGATGGCTCGCAAGCCGCTGCCTCCCGGCGCTCAGAGTGGCCAGAGCAAGAGCGATCGCCCCTCCTGAGGGAGAGTGAAAGTGTAAAAAAGGCCTCATTGCGAGGCCTTTTTGTTTTTACGTGGTTTGCGTTTACTCCACCAGGCTCATGCCGGGGATCTGACGCCAGTAGCCGTTGCACTCGCTACCCCTTTGCAGGGGGAGGGGCGCGTCACCCTGCTGGTTGGTCTTGAAGCGAGCCAGCATCTCCAGCGTCTCCATCCCTTGTGGGGAGAGGCGTACCACATCCACCAGACCTGCCATCCCGGCCAGATCGTTGCCTAGGTTGTAGCAGTAACCGGACTGGGTCTGGATACCGTTGAGGTTGAAGACGCGTTGCCCCTCGCGGCTGTTGGCCAGTCGCCCTGTGGGGTAGTTGATGCAGGCGAGTTCGCAGTTGTCTTTCGGCTTGTCGAGCGAGCGGGCGGTGAAGCAGCGTGCCGAGTAGGCGAGCGGCAGGTGGCCATAGGCGAACACCTCTACTTCGAACAGCTGGCGCGTCGCCCCCAGATCCTGCTCAAGCTGTAACAGCCAGTCCCGTGAAAGCTCCACCGGCATGACCCAGCGCTTCATCCCCTGCTTGAGCAGCATGCGTAATACATCGGCGTTGTAGGCGTTGATGGCCGGGCCACAGACAAATGGAAGGCTCGCTTCATGGGCAAGCTGGACTGTGCCCAGATCGTTGGCCTCGACCATCAGATCGCCATTGTCGACCAGCCGTTTCACCTCTTTCAGCTCGGAGGGAGCGGAAATGAGCGCCAGCGTCGAGAGCACCACCTGTTTGCCAGAGCTCGCCACTTCGCGAGCGAGGGAGATCCAGTCATCGACTTTCAGTTCGCGTCGCTTGCTGCAGACGGTTTCCCCCAGATAGACGATGTCTGCTTCGCTTTGGGCTGCGGCGCGGTAAAAGGCTTCGGTATCGGCTTTGGGCCAGTAGAAGAGCAGGGGCCCGAGAGAGAAGTTCATGGATAGGGGCTCCTTATTGCCACTGACGATGATAGGCGCCAAGGGTGGTCTGGCTGCCTTCGGAAACACGGGCGAGCTGGGCATCCCATTCAGCTTTGACCTGATAGGCCTCGGGATTGGCCTGATAGGCGTCGATGGCGGCGCGCCAGACCCGGGTTACCTGCTCCACGTAGGCAGGGCTGCGCTGACGACCTTCGATCTTGACCGACTGGATGCCGGTCTGGAACAGCTCGGGCAAGAGACCCAGGGTATTGAGGCTGGTGGGCTCCTCCAGCGCGTGGTAGGTCTGGCCATCCACTTCAAAACGCCCCTTGCACAGAGTCGGGTAGCCGGCATTCTCGCCGGGGCCGTAGCGGTCGATCAGCACCTCGTTGAGTCGTGATTCGAGGCCGTTTGGGGTCTCCTCCCAGCGCACGAATTTGGCCGGTGAGCAGGCGCCAACGGTATTGGGGCTTTCACCCGTCATGTAGGAGGAGAGGTAGCAGCGCCCCTCGGCCATGATGCAGAGGCTGCCAAAGGCAAACACTTCGAGGCCGACATCGGTCTCGCGGGCCAGCTGTTTCACCTGATGCATGGAGAGCACTCGAGGCAGTACCACCCGTTTGACATTGAACTGCTGCTGATAGAAGCGGATGGCAGCAGCATTGGTAGCGCTGGCCTGCACCGAGACATGCAGCTCCATGTCGGGATAACGGCGGCTGGCATAATCGAGCACGGCAAGGTCGGCGATGATGAGAGCATCGGCACCGAGAGCCACCCCGCGGTCGACCGCCTGCTTCCAGCGGGCATCGGCACCAGGATGGGCGAAGGTATTGATGGCGATATGGAGTTTGCGATCATGCTGATGCACATAATCCACCGCCTTCTCCAGCTTGCTGTCGGTAAAGTTGAGACCGGCAAAGTGGCGGGCATTGGTGTCATCCTTGAAACCGATATAAACGGCATCGGCCCCGTTATCCACGGCGGTTTTCAGTGCCGGCAAACTGCCTGCCGGACAGAGTAATTCCATTGGTACGCTCCGAGAGTGCATATGAAGGGCAAACGAGCTCTGATTGTATGCACCACCGCCCCTTGGCTTTTTGACCTGAGGCAGCTTTGTGTGGCTTTCCCCATCTTGACCCAACTCTGCACAAGTTTGATTTCCAACAGGATCTTGCCGGCATCCCTGTGCTTGAATGCGCAAAACAAAGGAGTCCATCGTGTTTCAACAACTGCAACGTCGCCTGGTCGAGCAGGCGCCCCGTCTCTTGCGTCATCCGCTCAAGCTGGTTCCCTTCAAGCTGCAAAAGCAGCTGATGGAGAGCTTGCTGGCGCGGGTATTCAAGGAAGCCATCGCGGATGGCGATTTCGAATTCCTGGCAGACAAGTGGCTCAAAGTAGAGGTCACCGATCTGGAGCTCTGCTGGTATATCAGCGAGCAGAGCGGTCAACTGGTCGTGGCAAAAAGCTGCGAGCAGGCCGATGTCTGTTTTAGCGGCACCGCCAACGATCTGATCCTGATTGCCGGTCGCAAGGAGGATCCTGATGCGCTCTTCTTCCAGCGCAAGCTGAAGATTGAAGGGGATACCGAGCTGGGGCTGGAAGTGAAAAACCTGATGGACAGCCTGGATATCGATGGGCTGCCAGTGCTGATGAAGTACCCCCTGATGGATCTGGCCACCTTTATCGAGCAGGCTCGAACTGAATCAGCGCAGACTCCGGTTCAGACGGCGGCGGGCGGGATCCCGTCGTAAGTGAATCGTCACGCCGTGGGCATGGCGGCGGTAACGGTGCCGTGCCCAAAGGCAGTGACCAGCCCACAGACAAGGCACCAGTGCCAGCAGGGCCTGTGGCGCAGGCAGCTGTGCCATGGCCATTCCCAGCGCGAGCCAGCCAAAGGGCTGGGCTTCATAAAGCCATTCCGGTTGCAGCCAGCGTTTGGTTGGAAAGATGATGAGGTCGGTGCGCCGGTAGCTGGATCGCATCATCCAGGTGACTGCGCCGGCGATATACAAGAGTGCACCTGCAAACCAGAGTAGGGGCTGGTTACCAAGGGTGATAATGGCAGTGGCTGCCAGCAAATAGAGGCTGGGCAATTTCTCGTAGATAAACTGAGGAAGCATAGCCGGATCTCTCCTGTGAACTATTCCACATATCCATTAAGTCTAGTTTTTCCTCCTCTTTGCCTCATGCCGGTTTGTTATACCAACGCCCGCTTTTGTTCTGAAATGGGATGCCTTTAACGGTGCCAAAATAGCGCTCTCTTATGTTATAATTGCGCGCCATTTTTGACTGAAGATTGATAGGGCATGTTGGATCAGATTCGTATCGTTTTGGTAAATACCTCTCATACCGGCAACATGGGGTCTGCGGCTCGGGCCATGAAGACCATGGGGCTCACCCAAATGGTACTGGTTGATCCGCAAGCTTTACCGGATGGCAACGCCAACGCACTTGCCGCAGGTGCCAGCGACATTCTGGCCAATGCCCGTATCGTCTCGACCCTCGATGAAGCCATCGCTGACTGTGGTCTGGTGATTGGCACCAGCGCACGCTCCCGCACGCTGAGCTGGCCTATGCTCGATCCACGCGAAGCGGGCAAGATGGCGGTAGCAGAAGGGATGAAGCATCCTGTTGCGCTGGTTTTTGGTCGCGAGCGGACCGGCCTGACCAACGACGAGCTGCAGAAGTGCCACTACCACGTGGCCATTCCGGCCAACCCCGAATACAGCTCCCTCAACCTGGCCATGGCGGTACAGACCCTCTGTTACGAAGTGCGGATGCACTGGTTGCAGGGTCAGGAAGAGGTTGCTGAAGAGACTGCTCAGGATTACCCCAGTGCTGAACAGCTGGAGGGGTTTTACCAGCATCTGGAGCAGACGCTGCTCAAGACCAGCTTCATTACCGACGACCATCCGGGGCAGGTGATGAACAAGTTGCGCCGCCTGTTCAACCGGGCTCGTCCGGAGTCGGTTGAGCTCAATATTCTGCGGGGCATTCTTACCTCGGTGCAAAAGACGAGACCGCAGGGATAAACCCGACTGGATTACTCAACCATATACTTGACTGATTTGGTCGGGTATGTGACCATGTGCCCATTGAATTGGTTCGCAAGACGGTAAGGCACATGAGACTGACTTCAAAAGGACGTTACGCTGTAACCGCCATGCTCGACGTGGCGCTGCATGCAGAGCAGGGGCCTGTTCCCCTCGCCGATATTTCCGAGCGCCAGGGCATCTCCTTGTCCTATCTCGAGCAGCTGTTTGCCCGCCTGCGCAAACATGGCCTGGTGAGCAGCGTGCGTGGCCCCGGTGGCGGTTATCGCCTCGGGTTGGCCCCCGACGAGATTTCAGTCGGCCAGGTGATCACTGCGGTTGACGAGTCGGTGGATGCCACCAAGTGCCTCGGCAAAGGGGGCTGTCATGGCGGTACCCAGTGCCTGACCCACTCCCTGTGGCGTGATCTGAGCGAGCGGATCTCCAGTTTCCTCGGTGAGATCACGCTGGCCGAGCTGGTTCGCCAGGCCGATGTACGCCGGATTGCCGGCAAGCAAGATGAACAGATGAAAAGCGTGTTGTCCCTGATTGAACGGGCAGAACACGGCGATGTGAGCTTGAAAGTCCAACTATAAACGTGCTTTCCACAGCGGGATTCTGTATGACCCGAACTGTGACGGAGAAAAACATGAAACTGCCTATTTACCTTGATTATTCGGCAACTTGTCCGGTGGACCCGCGTGTCGCAGAAAAAATGATGCAGTGTCTCACCATGGATGGCCTGTTTGGCAATCCGGCTTCCCGTTCTCACCGTTTCGGCTGGCAGGCCGAAGAGGCGGTAGATCTGGCCCGTAATCAAGTGGCAGAGCTTATTGGTGCTGACCCGCGCGAGATCGTCTTCACCTCAGGTGCGACCGAGTCTGACAACCTGGCAATCAAGGGTGTAGCCCACTTTTATGCCAGCAAAGGCAAGCACATCATCACCTCGAAGACCGAACACAAAGCGGTGCTCGACACCTGCCGCCAGCTGGAGCGTGAAGGCTTCGAGGTGACCTATCTCGAGCCGATGCCCAACGGTCTCTTCACTCTCGAGATGATCGAGAACGCCATGCGTGACGACACAATTCTGGTGAGCCTGATGCATGTGAACAATGAAATTGGTGTGATCCAGGATATCAAGGGGCTGGGCGAACTGTGCCGCTCCCGCAAGATCCTGCTGCACGTCGATGCTGCCCAGAGCGTGGGCAAGGTCGAAATCGACGTTGAAGCGATGAAGATTGACCTGCTCTCTCTATCCGCCCACAAGATTTACGGCCCGAAAGGGATCGGTGCGCTCTACGTACGCCGCAAGCCGCGCGTACGTATCGAAGCCCAGATGCACGGTGGCGGTCATGAGCGCGGCATGCGTTCCGGCACCCTGCCGACTCACCAGATCGTCGGCATGGGTGAAGCCTTCCGTATCGCCAAGGAAGAGATGGCAAGCGAGCACGAGCGCGTGATGACCCTGCGTCAGCGTCTGTGGGATGGCCTGAAAGATATCGAAGCCGTTTACCTCAACGGTGATCTGGAGCAGCGCGTTTCCGGCAACCTCAACGTCAGCTTTGCCTATGTGGAAGGGGAATCCCTCATCATGGCGCTGAAAGATCTGGCGGTCTCTTCCGGTTCTGCCTGTACCTCTGCCAGCCTGGAACCCTCCTACGTGCTGCGTGCGCTGGGTCTGAACGACGAGCTGGCTCACAGCTCCATCCGTTTCAGCATCGGTCGGTTTACCACCGAGGAAGAGATTGACTACGCGGTCAAGCTTATTCGTGACTCCATCGGTCGTCTGCGCGAAATGTCTCCGCTGTGGGAGATGTACAAGGATGGTGTTGATCTGAACACGGTCGAATGGGCTCATCACTGATTACTTCAGTGAGCAACAGAATTAGCAGGAGTTAGATATGGCTTACAGTGAAAAAGTAATCGACCACTACGAGAATCCGCGCAACGTCGGTGGTTTCGACAAGAATGATCCCAGCATCGCGACCGGCATGGTCGGTGCGCCCGCCTGTGGCGACGTGATGAAGCTGCAACTGAAGATCAGCGACGAAGGCATCATCGAAGATGCCAAGTTCAAGACCTATGGTTGCGGCTCTGCCATCGCCTCCAGCTCCCTGGTGACCGAATGGGTCAAGGGCAAGACGCTGGACGAAGCGGCTGGCATCAAGAACACCGACATCGCCGAAGAGCTGGCTCTGCCGCCGGTGAAGATCCACTGCTCCATTCTGGCCGAGGATGCCATCAAGGCCGCCATCGCCGATTACAAGCAGAAGAAAGGTCTCTAAGCGCCGGGGAGCAGTATGGCTATTACCATGACAGATGCCGCCGCGGCACGGGTTTCCTCTTTTCTGGCCAACCGGGGCAAGGGCATTGGCCTGCGCCTCGGCGTCAAGACCACCGGCTGCTCGGGCCTTGCTTATGTGCTCGAGTTTGTCGATGAACTGACCGGAGAAGATCAGGTATTCGAGCAGCAGGGCGTCAAGATTATTGTCGATGCCAAGAGCCTCATCCATCTGGATGGCACCGAGCTGGATTTCGTCAAAGAGGGGCTCAACGAGGGCTTCAAATTCAACAACCCCAACGCCAAAGGCGAGTGTGGTTGTGGCGAAAGCTTCAGTGTCTAAGAGGATTGCATGAACCATTTCGAGCTGTTTGGGCTGGTTGAAGGCTTCGAGCTCGATACCCGGCAGCTGGCCGATACCTACCGTCAGCTGCAGACCCAGTTTCATCCCGATCGTTTCGCCACTGCTCCCGAGCGGGAGCAGCTGGCAGCGGTACAGCGTGCCGCCCAGATCAACGACGCATTCACCACCCTCAAGGCGCCGCTGCGCCGTGCCGAATATCTGCTCTCTCTGCGTGGCACCGATATTCGTGGCGAACAGCAGACCCTGCAAGACACGGCTTTTCTGATGCAGCAGCTTGAATGGCGCGAGCGTCTGGCCGATCTGAAAGGTGACGCTGACCCTGAGCGCGCCATCAAGGATTTTCGCAGCGAGATCAGGCATGATCACCAGCTGTTGATGCAGCAGCTGACCGACTCGCTTGCCACTGGCAACGATCCTGTCGCCGCCGACTGCGTTCGCAAACTCAAGTTTGTCGACAAGCTCCTCGAAGAGCTGGAACGATTCGAAGACTCGCTCCTCGAGTCTTGATCCTTTAACGCTGGAAGTCTCATTACCCATGGCATTACTGCAAATCGCCGAACCCGGCCAGAGCGCTGTTCCCCATCAGCACAAGCGTGCCGTCGGCATCGATCTTGGTACCACCAATTCTCTCGTCGCTGCAGTGCGCAGCGGTCAGGCCGCCACTCTTAGTGATGAGCAGGGACGCGACCTGCTTCCCTCTGTCGTTCACTATCAGGCGGATGCAATCCGGGTGGGCTTCGATGCCAAGCGTGAAGCGGCGCTCGACCCTCACAATACCATCGTCTCGGTCAAACGGATGATGGGCAAGGCGCTGGCCGATATCGATACCCGCCAGCAGCCGTATCAATTCGTGGCCGCCGACAACGGCATGCCGCAGCTGCAGACCCGTCAGGGGCTGGTCAACCCGGTCCAAGTCTCGGCCGAGATCCTGAAAAAGCTGGCAGAGCGCGGCGCCCAGACCCTGGGTGGCGATCTCGATGGGGTGGTCATCACAGTGCCAGCTTATTTTGATGATGCCCAGCGTCAGGGCACCAAGGATGCGGCCCGTCTGGCCGGTCTGCACGTGCTGCGTCTGCTCAACGAGCCGACCGCCGCAGCTATCGCCTATGGTCTCGACTCCGGTCAGGAAGGGGTCATTGCTGTCTATGACCTGGGTGGCGGCACCTTCGATATCTCCATTTTGCGTCTGCACCGCGGTGTATTCGAAGTGATGGCGACCGGCGGTGATTCCGCCCTTGGTGGCGATGATTTTGATCACCTGCTGGCTGACTGGATCAAGGAACAAGCCGGTTTGACAGGCGAGCTGGATGCCCGTCTGCAGCGTGAGCTGCTGGATGTGGCTGCCGCCGTCAAACACGGTCTGACCGATGCCGACAGCGTTCCCTGCACCTTTGCCGGCTGGCAGGGCTCGGTGAGCCGCAGCAAGTTTGATGAGCTCATCGCGCCGCTGGTGAAACGCACTCTGCTGGCTTGCCGCCGCGCCCTGCGCGATGCGGGTCTCGAGCAGGTGGAAGTGCTGGAGGTGGTGATGGTAGGGGGCTCCACCCGGGTGCCGCTGGTGCGCGAGATGGTGGGCGAGTTCTTTGGTCGCACGCCGCTCACCAGTATCGATCCCGACAAGGTTGTGGCCATCGGCGCTGCCGTTCAGGCTGATATTCTGGTGGGCAACAAGCCAGATGCCGAGATGCTGCTGCTGGACGTCATCCCGCTCTCCCTGGGTCTTGAGACAATGGGCGGCCTCGCCGAGAAGGTGATCCCGCGCAATACCACCATACCGGTGGCCCGCGCCCAGGAGTTCACCACCTTCAAGGATGGCCAGACTGCGATGGCCATTCACGTGGTACAAGGTGAGCGCGAGCTGGTAGCCGATTGCCGATCCTTGGCCCGTTTTACCCTGACCGGTATTCCGCCGATGGCCGCTGGTGCCGCCCATATTCGTGTCACTTTCCAGGTGGATGCGGATGGTCTGCTCTCGGTCAGCGCCATGGAGAAATCCTCCGGCGTGCAGGCCGAGATCCAGGTCAAGCCCTCTTATGGGCTGGCAGAGGAGGATATCCTCAACATGCTGAGCGCTTCCATCGAGCATGCTCAGCAGGATATGGATGCCCGCATGCTGGCAGAGCAGCAGGTCGAGGCCGACCGGGTGGTCGAGAGCCTGAATGCTGCGCTGGCTGCCGATGGTGATGCACTGCTCAATGCGGCAGAGCGCGCCGAAATCGACGGCGCCATCGCCCATCTGCTGGCCATGCGTCAGTCGGGGAGTACCAACCAAATCAAAGAAGCCATCGAGGCGGCGGATGCTGCCAGTGGCGAGTTTGCAGCCCGCCGGATGGATGCTTCCATCCGCAAGGTGCTGACCGGACAAAACGTCAACAAGGTGTAATATGCCAAAACTGATCATTCTTCCTCATCCCGTGCTCTGTCCGGATGGCGCCGCCCTTGAAGGTGAGAGCGGCGAGACCATTCTGGATGTGGCGCTGCGCAACGGCATCGAGATTGAGCATGCCTGCGAGAAGTCCTGTGCCTGCACCACCTGCCACTGTGTGGTGCGTGAAGGCTTCGACTCCCTCGAGCCGAGCGACGAGCTGGAAGACGACATGCTGGACAAGGCGTGGGGGTTGGAGCCGGAATCCCGCCTCAGCTGCCAGGCCAAACTGGCTGATGAGGATCTGGTGGTGGAGCTGCCCAAGTACACCCTGAACCTCGCCTCTGAACGCCATTAATTACACACAAGTGAATTGCACGTGCAGCATCCATCGGTGCTTCAGTGATATGGTGAAGGCCGTGACCCCTTTGGGGCACGGCCTTTTTTGTATTCGTTCTTACCTGTTTGCGCATTTAAAAACAGTGCCAGTAAAAAAGGAAGCAAGAGAAGATGGCTGACATGATGAAGGTAGGGTTGTCCACCCAGGCTGCGGCCGCTCACTGGGGCGAGGGTGCCCTGCTCAGTTTCAATGGCGATGAAGCCACTATTCACCTCGGCGCTCTCTCTATTGAGAAAGAGGTGCTACGCGCCGTGCAGCGTGCTGCCCGTCGTCTCGAGTCGAGCGGGATCAAGCGGGTTGCGCTGGCCGGTGAAGATTGGGATCTGGAACGTCGCTACGCGTTTGCTCAGGGTTTCTACGCCGCCAAGGGAGCCCGTGAACTGGATTTCGGCCAGCAGAGCGACGCGGATGCCCGCGAGCTGGATGGCTTGCTCAAGGCGACCCGCTGGGTACGCGAGATCACCAATGGCACCCCGGAGGAGATCTACCCCATGAGTCTGGCGGAGTCGGCGCTGCTGCTGATCCGCGGTCTGGCTGGCGACAAGGTGACCGCTCGCATCACGGCCGGTGAAGCGCTGCGCGAGTCGGGCCATATCGGGATCTGGTCGGTGGGCCGTGGCAGCGAGCGCGAGCCGGTGCTGCTGGAGCTTGATTACAACCCGACCGGTGATCGCAACGCCCCGGTCGTTGCTGCGCTGGTGGGCAAGGGGATCACTTTTGACTCCGGTGGCTACTCCATGAAGTCCTCTGACAACATGCTGCCGATGAAGTCCGATATGGGGGGGGCCGCCATGGTGACCGGTGCGCTGGCGCTGGCCATCAGCCGCGGTCTGAACCAGCGGGTGAAGTTGATCCTCTGCTGCGCCGAGAACCTGGTCTCGGGCCACGCATTCAAGCTGGGCGACATCCTCACCTACAAGAACGGCATTTCGGTCGAGATCCAGAATACCGATGCCGAAGGGCGTCTGGTGCTGGCCGATGGTTTGATGGCAGCCTCTGACAGTGGCGCGGCCTATATCCTCGATGCCGCCACCCTGACCGGTGCGGCCAAGATGGCGCTGGGCCGCGACTACAATGCGGTGTTCGCCCTCGATGAAGCCGAGCAAGCTCGCACGTTGGCCGCCGCCAAAGCGGAAAACGAGCAGGCTTGGGCACTGCCGCTGGAGCCTTGGCATGCCGGCCAGCTCACCTCGGCCTTTGCCGATCTGGGCAACGTCGCTTCGGCTGAAGGGACTGCTGGTGCCACTACGGCGGCAGCTTTCCTCTCCCGCTTTGTGCGCGATGAGGGCAAGGGCTGGGTACACCTGGATCTGGCCGCTTCTTACCAGAAAGCGGGCAACGATCTGTGGGCAACCGGTGCCAAGGGCCATGGCCTGCGTACTATCGCCCGCTGGCTGCAGGAGGTGAGCGCATGAACGTCTGGTTGAGCCGGGAGTTGGCCCCTGCCGAGTGGGGGGAGGGGGCGCTGCTTTCGCACCGCGCTGATGGCATGGTGATCCATCTGACAACGACCAAGGCCCTGCTGGATATTCAGCAAGCGGCGCGCCGTCTCTGCCAGCAGGGGATCCAGAAAGTGACGCTGGCTGGTCATTGGGAGCGTGAGCAGCAGTGGGCCTTTGCCCAGGGCTTGCAAACCCCCAAGGCTGAGGTGCAATTGCAGTGGGCCATGTCCTCGGAAGAGGACAGAGAGGAGCTGGAAGCACGCTGGCTCTGTGGCCGCTGGGTGCGGGAGATGACCAATGCTACGCCGGAGCAGCTGGGGCCGCTGGAGCTGGCGGTTGAAGCCGCCTCCTTTATTACCGAGCTGGCACCGGACAAGGTGAGCCACCGCATTCTCAAGGGTGAAGCGCTGCAACAGGCGGGCTGGGTCGGCCTCTATCAGGTGGGTCGTGGCAGCGCACGCGAACCGGTGCTGCTGGAGCTCGACTTCAATCCGGGGCGGGATCCCAAGGCGCCGGTGGCAGCGGCGCTGGTGGGCAAGGGGATCACCTTTGACTCCGGTGGCTACTCCATGAAGAGCTCCGAGGGGATGCTCACCATGAAGTGTGACATGGGTGGTGCAGCCATTGTGACCGGCGCATTGGCGCTGGCCATGCTGCGCGGGCTCGACAAGCGGGTGAAGCTTATCCTCTGCTGCGCCGAGAACCTGGTCTCCGGTCACGCCTACAAGCTGGGGGACATCCTCACCTACAAGAACGGTACCACGGTCGAGATCGTCAACACCGATGCCGAGGGGCGGCTGGTGCTGGCGGATGGCCTGCAGCTGGCGAGCGAGTCCGGTGCGCCGCTGATCATTGATGCCGCGACCCTGACCGGTGCGGCAGTGATGGCGCTGGGTGGACGTTACAACGCCCTGTTCGGCCTGGACAAGGGGCTGGTGAGCCGGGCCATGGCGTATGCCGATGCAGAGCAGGAACCGGCCTGGCCGTTGCCGCTGGAGCCCTGGCACCGCCAGCAGTGTCCTTCCCACTATGCCGACACGGCTAACAGCCGTCCGGTCAAGGGGGGCGGACCGGGTGGTGCCTCCAATGCTGCGGGCTTCCTCTCCCGTTTCGTCGGCAATGAGGGGGAGGGCTGGCTTCACATAGATCTGGCTGCCTGCTTCAGTGACAACGGCGATAGCCTGTGGGCACCAGGGGCCAATACCCTGGGGATGCGTACCATAGCGCACACGCTGCAGGCAGAAGTACTTTAAGCATAACAAGGCACCTTCGGGTGCCTTGTTACCGATGGTTGAATAGTGAGCAAAAGATGGCTTTTTGCTGGCTTAAGGAGACTATCGTGCGCAAGCGCACATATTTTCCCGCTCTGCTCGGTCAAGATGAGTATGAATGTTGAATGCAGGGGTGTGATGTTTAATAAAAAGTTGCTTGTTTGTGTGTTTTTCCGGTTTTTGTTTACGTATAATCGCCAGCGAACATGGATTCTAACAATAAAACACTGTAGTTAAGGAAAGATATCAATGGCCATCGAACGTACCTTCTCTATCGTCAAGCCGGATGCTGTCAGCAAGAACCTGATCGGTGCCATCTATAGCCGTTTCGAAAGCGCAGGCTTGAAGGTGGTGGCATCCAAAATGCTGCGGATGAGCAGCGAGCAGGCAGCCGGTTTCTATGCCGAACATCAGGGCAAGCCTTTTTATGACGCACTGGTCAGCTTTATGACTTCCGGCCCCGTTATGGTACAGGTGCTGGAAGGGGAAGATGCCATCCGTCGCAACCGTGAAATCATGGGCGCAACCAACCCGAAAGAGGCGCTGGCTGGTACCCTGCGTGCTTGCTACGCCGAGAGCATCGATCGCAACGCCGTACACGGCTCCGATGCACCGGCTTCCGCTGCCCGTGAAATTGCCTACTTCTTCTCTGACAACGAGATCTGCCCGCGCGGCTGATTTTCGTGGATGATGACCCAAGGGAGCCTCGGCTCCCTTTGTTGTTTTGGTCGTTCTGCCAATATCCCTCTATTCTCCAGGTGGAAAGCCGCACCCATAATTTGTACAATGCCGCCCCCTGACGTCGTCAGCCAATAATTGATTGAAGTGTTTGAACCGAGGCCATTGATGAGCGAAACAAAAATCAACCTGCTGGATCTTGATCGGGATGCCATGCGTGCCTTCTTCGTCGAACTGGGCGAGAAGCCGTTCCGGGCAGATCAGGTCATGAAGTGGATCTATCACTTTGGTTGTGATGATTTCGATCAGATGACCAACGTCAACAAGGTGCTCAAGGAGCGCCTGAAGGCGATCGCCGAGATCAAGGCGCCCGAGATCAGCCGCGAGCAGCGCTCTTCCGATGGCACCATCAAGTGGGCGCTGCAGGTGGGCGATCAGGAAGTAGAGACTGTCTACATCCCGGAAGATGATCGCGCGACCCTCTGCGTCTCCTCCCAGGTAGGCTGTGCGCTGGAGTGCAAGTTCTGCTCCACAGCTCAGCAAGGCTTCAACCGCAACCTGAAAGTATCCGAGATCATCGGTCAGGTGTGGCGTGCTGCCCGTGTCGTGGGTGGCAAGCGCCCCATCACCAACGTGGTGATGATGGGGATGGGTGAGCCGCTGCTCAACCTCGCCAACGTGGTGCCCGCCATGCGCCTGATGATGGATGACTACGGTTTTGGCATCTCCAAGCGTCGCGTCACCATCTCCACTTCCGGTGTGGTACCTGCTCTCGACATGCTGGGCGACCAGATCGACGTGGCACTGGCCATATCTCTGCACGCACCGAACGACAAGTTGCGCTCCGAGATCATGCCGATCAACGACAAGTACAACATCGAGGCCTTCCTCGCTGCGGTTCGTCGCTATCTGGGCAAATCCAATGCCAACGGTGGTCGGGTGACCGTCGAGTATGTGCTGCTCGATCATATCAATGACGATATGCAGCATGCTCATGAGCTGGCCAAAGTGCTCAAAGATACCCCGAGCAAGATCAACCTGATCCCGTTCAACCCCTTCCCGGGCAACCCCTACGGCAAGCCGAGCAACAGCCGTATCGATCGCTTCTCCAAGGTGCTGATGGAGTACGGTTTCACCGTGATCGTCCGCAAGACCCGTGGTGACGATATTGATGCCGCTTGCGGCCAGTTGGTAGGCGATGTGATTGACCGCACCAAGCGCACCATCAAAAATCGGATGCAACAGGATGGGATTTCCGTCAAAATGGTTTAATTGCTAAGCCATTGTATAGACAGGGAATGGATACACGTACATTGATGGTAGTGGCAGCGCTCTGTGCGCTGCCAGGTTGTGTGACCGAGACCACTTACGCTGGCCAGAACTCCACCCAGCGTGAGTCGGGGCCCGATCTGAAGGCGGCGGCCCAGACCCGCATCGATCTCGGTATTCAATATCTGCAGCAGGGCAATGCCGAACAGGCCAAGTTCAATCTTGATCGTGCCCTCAAATATGACCCCTCCAATCCAGCGGTTCAGATCGGCTTCGCCTATTTCTATCAACAGGTCGGTGATTTCAAGGCGGCAGAGACCAGCTACAAGAACGCCCTCGCCATGGATCCGTCCAATGCTGACGCAATGAACAACTATGGCGCCTTTTTGTGTGACCGCGGCCGCTATGACGAGGCTGACAAGGCGTTCAACCAGGCTGTTATTCAGCCAGGCTACGTGAAAATTGCCGATACCTATGAAAATGCTGCACTTTGCGCCCAGCAAAATCATAGAAATGATAAAGCAAGCGAGTACTATCGCCTGGCCTTGGGGTATAATCCCCGCAACCCAAGGTTATTGCTGGACTTGGCCGAGCTTTCCATGAAAGATGGCAAGCTGCCTGATGTGCAGTCCTACCTCGCCCGTTTTGCCGATGTGTCAGACGAGAACGAGGACAGTCTCTGGTTGAGATTGCGGCTTGCACAGGCAATGGACAAACCGGCATTACTCCACCAATTCGGGAATGAGCTGGTAAGGCAATATCCCACTTCGCAACAAGCCAAGCGTTATTTAGCCAATGACTACTGAACAGCAACACGATTTTCAAGACGACACCCAGGCAGTGGGCCCAGGCCAGCTGCTGCGCAACGCCCGTGAACAGCTCGGCTGGACACGAGAACAGGTTGCGTCCCGCATTCACCTTCGTCTGACCCTGATTGCCGCTATCGAATCGGATACGTACGACAAGCATACGTCTCATACCTTTATCCGGGGCTATCTGCGCACCTACGCCAAGCTGGTGGGGATCCCGGAAGAGACCATTCTTGCCGCCTACGACAAGCTGGGTCTGACTCCGCCCGACAATATCGACATGCAGAGCTTCTCTCGCCGCTCCCGTCAGCAGGCGAGCGACAGCCGTCTGAAAGTGGTGACCTGGCTGGTGATCCTGGTGCTGATTGCGCTCTCCGTTGCTTGGTGGTGGCAGAGCACGACGCGCCGCTCCGCCGGGGATGAGGCGCTGGCTGCTACCGAAATGAGTACCACCGCAGCGCCAACTGCCGACACCGCAACCGTTGCAGTGGCAAATGATGCAACTGCGCCGGCTCAGGATGTCTCTGCCGCGGCAGCGACCATCGTTGCCCCGACCGCTGCTGTTTCCGACGCGGCTGCCACCCTGGCTCCGGCTTCTGCTGCCGTGGCATTGACCGACGCCAGCGGCGCCGTCAGCACTGTGGCCGATGTTGCCGCCTCCGGTGCCACTGCGACCGAATCTGAAGAGACTGCCGTTGATCCGGCAACTGCGCCGCAACTCAAGATGAGCTTTACCGCCGACTGCTGGCTGGATGTGAAGGATGCCAAGGGCAAGACTCTCTTCAGCGGTCTGAAGAAGGCAAATGACGAGCTGGTACTGGAAGGTGCCGAGCCCCTGAAGTTCATCATTGGCGCGCCGATGGCGGTCAAGCTCGACTACAAGGGCAAGTCCTTTGATATGAGCCGTTACAACAACGGCCGTACTGCCCGCTTCTCACTGCCGCAGGAGTAATCTGTTCGTCATGTCCGCACACGAATCTCCCATTATTCGTCGTAAATCACGGCAGATCATGGTTGGCAATGTACCGGTAGGGGGCGATGCCCCCATTACGGTGCAGACCATGACCAATACCAAGACCACCGATGTCGCCGCCACTGTCGAGCAGATCCAGCGGATTGAGCGGGTCGGGGCAGATATCGTTCGGGTTTCCGTGCCCACCATGGAAGCGGCGGAAGCGTTCAAGCTGATCAAGCAGCAGACCCGTATTCCCATCGTTGCCGATATCCATTTTGACTATCGTATCGCCCTGAAAGTGGCCGAGTATGGCGCTGATTGCCTGCGCATCAATCCGGGCAACATCGGCAACGAGCAGCGTGTTCGCTCTGTTGTAGATTGCGCGCGTGACCTCAATATCCCGATCCGCATCGGGGTCAATGGCGGGTCGCTGGAGAAGGATATTCAGGAGAAGTATGGCGAGCCGACCCCTGAGGCACTGGTGGAGTCCGCCATGCGTCACGTGGAATATCTCGATCGCCTCGATTTCCAGAACTTCAAGGTGAGCGTCAAGGCCTCCGATGTATTCCTCGCCGTGGGTGCCTACCGCCTGCTGGCCAAGCAAATTGAGCAGCCGCTCCATCTGGGCATCACCGAAGCGGGCGGTTTCCGTGCCGGTGCGGTGAAGTCCTCCATTGGTCTTGGCATGCTGCTGGCTGACGGTATTGGCGACACCCTGCGCATCTCGCTGGCGGCCGATCCGGTAGAGGAAGTGAAGGTCGGTTTCGACATCCTCAAATCCCTGCGGATCCGCTCCCGTGGCATCAACTTCATCGCTTGCCCCTCCTGCTCCCGTCAGGAGTTCGACGTCATTGGCACTGTCAATGCGCTGGAAGAGCGGCTCGAAGACATCATTACCCCGATGGATGTCTCCATCATCGGCTGTGTGGTGAACGGGCCGGGCGAAGCGCTGGTTTCCGATCTCGGTCTTGCCGGTGCGGCCAACAAGAGTGCCTTCTACGAAGGGGGCCAGCGCGTTGACCGGCTCGACAACAAGGATCTCATCCCGACCCTTGAGCGCCGCATTCGTGCCCGCGCCGCCATGCTGGACCCGGTTAACCGGATCCTGGTGGACAAGGATTGAACGGACAGGGGCCACTTCGGGTGGCCCTCTTTCCAGGTGACTGATTTTACACCCCGCTTGCGGATTCCCTGATTTTACCTCGGGGGTGAAAATCCCTATAATGCGGCCAAATTTTACCTCTTTTTCTCGAGTATCAACGTGGCAAAACAGATCCAAGCTATTCGCGGTATGAATGATTGCCTGCCGGAGCAGAGCCCGGTATGGCAGAAGGTTGAACAGATCCTGCGCCAGGTCGTTGCCAGCTATGGCTACAGCGAAGTGCGCATGCCGATCGTCGAGCAGACCCATCTGTTCAAGCGCGCCATCGGTGAAGTGACCGACGTGGTCGAAAAAGAGATGTACACCTTTGAAGATCGCAATGGCGACAGCCTGAGCCTGCGTCCGGAAGGGACCGCCAGCTGCGTCCGCGCCGGTATCGAACACGGCCTGCTCTACAACCAGGAGCGCCGGATGTGGTACATGGGCCCCATGTTCCGCCACGAGCGTCCCCAAAAGGGCCGTTATCGCCAGTTCCACCAGTTCGGTGTCGAGCTGTTTGGCATCAACGGGCCGGATATCGACGCCGAGCTCATCATGCTGACCAACCGCCTGTGGCGTCTGTTCGGTATCAGCGAGCATGTGACCCTGCAGCTCAACACCCTGGGTCAGAGCGCCGAGCGTGCCGCTTACCGCGATGCGCTGGTCGCCTATCTGGAGCAGTACAAGGATCAGCTGGACGAAGAGAGCCAGCGCCGCATGTACAGCAACCCGCTGCGGGTGCTCGATTCCAAGGATGAGAAAGTGCAGGCCGTGCTGGTCGGTGCACCCCGTCTGTTCGACCACCTTGGCGAAGAGAGTCTGGCTCACTTCGAGGGGCTCAAGCGCCTGCTCGACTCTGCCGGCATCAAGTACGAAGTGAACGAGCGTTTGGTGCGTGGCCTCGACTACTACAACCTCACCGTGTTCGAGTGGGTGACCAACAGCTTGGGTGCCCAGGGCACCGTCTGTGCCGGTGGCCGCTATGACGGTCTGGTGGAGCAGCTGGGTGGCCAGCCGACGCCTGCAGTCGGTTTTGCCATGGGTATGGAGCGTCTGGTGCTGATGCTGGAGACCCTTGAGCTCAACGGCGATATCCGCCCGGCGGTCGATGTCTATCTGGCGATGGTGGGCGAGGGGACCGAGCAGGCTGGCTTCCAGCTGGCCGAGCGTCTGCGCGATGCGCTGCCGGACTTGCGCCTGATGAGCCACTGCGGCGGCGGCAACTTCAAGAAACAACTCAAGCGTGCCGACAAGAGCGGCGCGTCCATCGCCCTGATCCTTGGTGAGACCGAGGTGCAAAACGGGGAGATCACTATCAAATATCTGCGTGGTCAGGCTGAGCAACAGACCGTCAAGGTTGACGCCGCCATTGCCCTGCTGGCAGCCAAAGGAGAGTAAGCTGTGGAAGTTTATACCACCGAAGAACAACAGGTTGAGGTTATCAAGGAGTGGTGGAAAGAGAACGGGACCTCGGTGATCGCCGGTACCGTGATCGGTCTGGTCGGCCTGTTTGGCTGGCGCTACTACAACCAGTACCAGCAACAGACCATGGAGGCCTCCTCCCACGCCTACAACCAGGTGATTACCCAGCTGGCTAAAGGCGATGCCGCCGGTTTCGAGCAGGCAGAGCAGTTTGTCTCCGCCAACAAGGGCGACTCCTATGGCGAGCTGGCTGCGCTGCAACTGGCTGCTGCCGCTGTCAAGGCAGGCAAGCTGGATCTGGCTGCCGAGCAGCTGACCCAGGTGGCCACCAGCGGTGACGAGAGCATTCGTCCCATCGCTGCACTGCGTCTGGCTCGCGTATTGAACGATCAGGGTAAAGCCGATGACGCGCTGGCCCAGCTCGGCAAGATCAACAGCGACGCCTTCAAGGCCCAGGTGGCCGAAGTGCGCGGTGACATCCTGCAAAAGCAGGGCAAGATTGAGGAGGCTCGCGATGCCTATCAGGCGGCGGCCGATGCCGGCGGCCTGCAGGGCAGCCAGGAGCTCAAGTTGAAGATGGACGATCTGGCCCTGCCGGCCATGACCACGGGTGAGGCACCGGATGCGTAATCTATTCAAAATGGTGGCGCTGGGGGCTGCGGTCTCCTTCGCTCTGCAGGGCTGCTCCCTGTTCAGCTCGGAAGAGGATTTGAACCCCATGGCACCGCTGCCCAAGGTCGAATCCGCTTTCAGTGCCGATACCGAGTGGTCTTCCACCGTCGGTGACGGCATCGGTGACTTCTACTCCCAGCTCAAGCCGGCAGTGGAAGATGAGCGCATCTATGCCGCTGCGCGCGATGGCGATGTGACCGCTTTTGACCGCGCCAGTGGCGATCGCCTCTGGACGGTCGATCTGGCCGACCTGCCGGTCAACGCCGACAAGCGCAGCGCCCGTCTCTCCGGCGGTCTGGTCTCCCGTTACGGCAAGCTGTTCCTCGGCTCAGAGAACGGGGTGGTCTACGCCCTGAACGAAGAGAACGGCGAAGTGCTGTGGCAGACCAATGTGCCCGGCGAAGTGGTCGCCAGCCCTGCGGTTGAAGATGGTCGCGTGGTGGTACTGACCACCTCCGGTCGCCTGATTGCGCTCGACACCGACGAGGGCAAGATGCAGTGGACGCTCTCCGAAGAGCAGCCGCCGCTGACCCTGCGCAGTGCCGGCGCCCCGGTGATCACCAATGGCGCCGTCATCTATGGCCGTGCCGATGGCAAGGTGGGCATCGCCCTGCTGAGCAACGGCCAGCCGGTGCGCCAGTCCAAGGTGGCCGACCCGCGCGGTGCTACCGAGCTTGACCGTATGGTGGACGTCGATGCCAGCCCGCTGATTGCCGGTGATGAGCTTTACGCCATCGCCTACAATGGCCAGTTGATGGCGCGCAAGCTGATGAGCGGCGATGAAGTGTGGAAGCGCAAGTATTCCGGCTATCGCGATCTCGCCATCACCGGCAATGCCATCGTGCTGACCGACAGTCGCAGCCACCTGTTTGCCATCGACCGTCGCAATGGTCTGGAGCTGTGGTCCAACACCCAGCTGGAGAATCGTACCGTCACTGCACCAGTCATCTTCGGTGACTATGTGGTGGTGGGTGATGTGGAAGGATACCTGTACTGGCTTGATCGTACCGACGGTACCATCAAGGCGATGCAGCAGCTCGACAGCAGTGGTCTGTATGCCGCTCCGCTTGTGGATGGCGATACCCTGTATGTGCAGAGCCGTGGCGGCAAGCTGTACGCGCTAAAGCGTCCTTGATCGTCCGTTAATTTGAATATCCGGCTCCTGGTCTTCGGACCCGGAGCCTTTGTCGTCTTGAGAATGAGGCTTTTATGACTCCTGTTGTTGCCCTGGTGGGCCGCCCCAATGTGGGGAAATCCACCCTGTTTAACCGCCTGACCCGTACCCGGGATGCCCTGGTTGCCGACTTTCCCGGCCTGACCCGGGACCGTAAATATGGCCAGGCGAAGCTGGGCGAGCTGGAATTTATCGTGGTCGATACCGGCGGTATCGATGGCACCGAGGAGGGGATCGAGCTGAAGATGGCCGAGCAGTCCCTGCTGGCCATCGAAGAAGCCGATGTGGTGCTGTTCATGGTGGATGCTCGTGCCGGTTTGACTGCTGCGGATCAGGCCATCGCCGAGCACCTGCGCAAGACCCACAAGAAGGTGTTTCTGGTCGCCAACAAGACCGACGGCATCGACGGTGACTCCGCTGTCTCCGAGTTTTACGGTCTGGCGCTGGGTGAGGTTTACCAGATGGCGGCTGCCCACGGTCGCGGCGTATTGAGCCTGCTGGAGCTGGCACTGGCTCCTCACCTGGAGACGCTGGTCGAAGCCGCTGATGACGAAGAGGTGCAGGACGAGGAAGAAGAGGACTTCGACGAAGAAGCCCTGCTGCGCATGGTGGCTGCCGGTGAACTCGATACCAAAGAGGACACCAAGGAGACTCCGTTCGCCGATCTGCCGATCAAGTTTGCCATCGTCGGTCGCCCCAACGTCGGCAAATCAACCCTGACCAACCGTATGCTGGGTGAAGATCGGGTCATCGTCTATGACATGCCGGGCACCACCCGTGACTCCGTCTACATCCCGATGGAGCGTGACGAGCAGAAGTACGTCATCATCGATACCGCCGGCGTGCGCCGTCGCGGTAAGGTGCACGAGACGGTGGAGAAGTTCTCCGTCATCAAGACCCTCAAGGCCATCGAAGATGCCAACGTCTGCCTGCTGGTGATCGACGCTCAGGAGACCATCACCGATCAGGACTTGAGCATTCTCGGCTTCGTGCTCAACACCGGCCGTTCCGTGGTGCTGGTAGTGAACAAGTGGGATGGTCTGGATCAGAAGGTGAAAGAGGATGTGAAGAACGAGCTGGATCGCCGTTTGGGCTTCATCGACTTTGCTCGCGTTCACTTCATCTCCGCCCTGCACGGCAGCGGTGTTGGTCACCTGTTTGAATCCATTCAGGAGGCTTACCAGTCCGCAACTCGCCGTACCAGTACCGCCATGCTGACCCGCATCATGCAGATGGCGCAGGAAGATCACCAGCCGCCGATGGTTAACGGTCGCCGCGTCAAACTGAAATATGCCCACGCCGGTGGTTACAACCCGCCGCGCATCGTGATCCACGGCAACCAGCTCAACGATCTGCCGGACTCCTACAAGCGGTATCTGATCAACTACTTCCGCAAGTCCCTCAAGATCATGGGCTCACCGATCCGGGTCGAGTTCCAGGAGTCGGTCAACCCGTTTGAAGGCAAGAAGAATACCCTGACCCTGAGTCAGGAGCGTCAGCGCAAACGGCTGCTGAAGATGAAGAAGAAATAAGCCCTGGCGGCTGCCCTCACCGGCAGCCGCTTTGTTATCCTCGTCATGTCAAGGTGAGGAGCAAGGGGAGGGGGATCTGCCATGGAGCCAGACCATGGCAGATCCACTTTTCGAGGAGTTGATTATGGAAGCCCTGCTTTGTCCATCCTGCCAGAGCGAACTGGATACCCGCAGCAAGGAGCAAACTTGCGGTAACTGCAAGGCCATTGTGCGGGTTACCGCACTCTGCCCCACCTGCCATCAGGAGCTGGAGCGGCTCAAGGCATGCGGTGCGGTCGATTACTTCTGCAATCACTGCAACTCGCTGGTCTCAAAGCGCTCGGTGCAATTTAGTGCCGACATCCAGCAAGCCTGAAAAATCCAGAGCATAAAAAACCCGGCTAATGCCGGGTTTATGCTGTGTGCTCTGCGATAAGCAGGGTATAGGACCGATTTCTGCGCCACAGGTTGCGCTTGATGTCATTAAGCTTGAGTTTGCGTCTGGGGCTCCAGCTGCACTTTGCTTTTCTGACCAGACTGATTTTTCTACGTTTTTGCATCTTGGTCTCCTCCCAACTCAGGTGGCCATCCGGGCCTTGGGTTATTGATGGAGCCCATCCGAAATTGCTGTTATTTAATCTCTCAACATAATGAAAACAATGCGATTTCGGATAGGCTCCGATGTAATTCGATGGTAACAGAGAAGTTTGCGTGAAAACAGCCGAATAATAGTTTGTTAGCGCATGGTGATCTGATTGACCACCTCGGCGATGACGGTGGGGCGCTCCGCCAGCTCCGGTTCGCTGGCGTTGTCGATGTTTTCACGCTGCTGTGCTCGCTGCTTCTCGTTGTCGAGCCAGAGCAGGCTCTGGTAATACTGGCGCACGTTGTTGACGTAGTTGCGTGCCTCGCCGCCACGGGCATAGCCGTAGCGCACCTTGCGATGCCAGCGCGCCTGCTGCAGCAGCGGCAGCACCTCTTTCACGTCGCCCCAGGCATCGGGGTTCTTGCCCAGATCCTTGGTGAGGCGACGGGCATCCATCATGTGGCCGTAACCTATGTTGTAGGCGGTGAGGGCAAACCACACCTTCTCGTCATCGGGCACCGAGTCGGGCACCTTCTCCATCATCTGTTGCAGATAGAGGGCTCCGCCCTTGATGCTCTCTTCCGGATGGAGCCGGTCATTGACCCCCATCGCCTTGGCGGTGGGCTCGGTCAGCATCATCATGCCGCGCACACCGGTGTAAGAGCGGGCCTGCGGATCCCAGTGGGATTCCTGATAGCTGATGGCGGCCAGCAGTCGCCAGTCGATGTTCTTGGCATGGTTCTGGAACAGCGACTGGTACTTGGGCAGCAGGCTCTTGGCCCGCTGCAGGAAGGTGCGGGTATCGACGAAATCGAAGTTCTGCACGTGGCCGAAGTACTTCTCGTCGAGCTTGGCAATGGCACCATCCATAAAGCGCTGGCCGAAGAAGTCGATGACGCTGGCATATAGGCTGTCATCGGGCAGCTTGCTCATGGCCCAGGCGACGGTCTGCTTTTGGGCCAGGGTCAGCCCCTCGGTGAGCTCCGGGTAGTAGCGCTGGCTGCGGGCGAGCACAGTATCCTGCACCACCGTGTAGTCAATCTTGCCTTCGACCACTTGTCTCAGCAGATCTTCCAGATCGGCGCTGTTGCTGACGCTCCAGTTGAGGTCAGGATTGGTCTTGCTGAGCTCCTTGAGCAGATCTTCACCGGTCGAACCGGCAGCCACCACCAGCTTGCCCTTGATATCATCGAGAGAGTCCGGCTTTGGCTTGCCGTTGCGATAGACCAGTTTGGGGGATACCTGATAGAAGCCCGGCCCGAAGCGAAACAGCTGACGTCGCTCCGGGGTGACCATGATGGCGGCCGCAGCCAGATCGAGTTTGCCTTTCTTGAGCAG
This sequence comes from Aeromonas sp. HMWF016, assembly GCF_963878195.1. NCBI lineage: Bacteria > Pseudomonadati > Pseudomonadota > Gammaproteobacteria > Aeromonadales > Aeromonadaceae > Aeromonas > Aeromonas sp. HMWF016. Next base: position 726 of record NZ_CAWNWX010000052.1, on the reverse strand, counting down.
GTTTACCAGTTCATCCGAACTGTTAACCGGCACTATGGTGAGTTTGACCCCCAGCCAGTCGGCATAGTTTTTCGCCAGCTCGTAATCGAACCCCTGGGCGGTGTCGTCACGCTGGTAATAGGAGGTGGGGCCGTAGATGGTGCCAACCCGGATCTCGCCCCGTTGGCGGATCTGCTCCAGCTGGCTGGAGGGGGTGTAGAAGTCACAACCGACCAGGGTCAGCAGCAACGTCAGCCCGATAAATAGTCGAAAAATGCAGCGCAAGTAGGTGAGTACCTTTGTTGAAAAAATCGGCATTTGTCAAAAAAGAAGCACCTTTATACCAGAGAGTGTGCGCCGAGTCACACTACACAAAACGAGAAAAACGTTTGTCCGCTGTGAGCCAGCTCCCTATAATACGCGCGTCTCAATTCCCCCCACTTCAAAACTTGGTGAGAAAGGTCATATGGATATCTTGCGTGGTGCCCCTGCACTGTCTGAGTTTCGTGTCCAAAAACTGCTGCAACGATTTGCGCAGATGAAACAGGAGAGAGGAGTAGAGATAGAGGATGTCTATGCCGAATACGTGCACTTTGCCGAGCTTTCGAGCCCGTTGTCGCCTCCGGAGCGAGCGACCTTGGGCCAGCTTCTGCGCTACGGCCCGACTATCCCCGAACACACCCCCAGCGGTCAGCTGTTTCTCGTTACCCCCCGCCCCGGCACTATCTCCCCCTGGTCTTCCAAAGC
>NZ_CAWNWX010000051.1:813-64162 GCF_963878195.1 Aeromonas sp. HMWF016 | reverse complement strand
ATATAAAAGATACCGTCAACCAAAGCACTGACAAATTAAGAGATTACAAAATATTTGTTTCTGACAAGGCTATCTCCCTGCTTGATATAGGCATGTATAAAAGTTCAAAAATATTTTTAGTGGATAAAAGCTCATCAATAGATAAGCAACTATCGTGTGTATTAAAAAATATGAAGACAAACGACTTCGCTTCAAAAAATCCATCTAACTGGGAAGCCATCGATATACATATTTATAGTTCCTGCATCAACGAACCGATCTATGCTGGCAATTTGAAAATAGATGGACTTGTATATGATGGCGATTCAGATACCATCCTACAGAAATATAAATTTATATCTAGTGACGGCTTTCCATTATTTTACTTTGACAAGTTGTCCTCAGTAAAAATAACGCCTTCCACAGATGAAAAATCAAAGCTACATACCATTTTATACACAAAATCGTTACTAATTAAATCTCTGGATGATTCTCGCATGGCGGACTGTCAGTCATGCCTGATGATTCTAAATGAGTTTTCAAGAAAAAAAACAAATGCAATAAATATAGACCCCAAAAATCAAGTTATAGTTAGTGACGCTTTTGGTGGAATATTACTGTTCGATAAAAAACCAAGAGCATATACACCATAACCCAAAATATTTTCATGTGTTGGAGTGAGTCGGATAATAGTGTTGACTGTGATCAATTAAACTTCGCCGTGTAGTTCACCAAACACAGAGTCGGAACAGGCCATTGAACGTTATTGAACTCGCTCCATATGGGCGTCTATGCTGCCGCAACAGCTTATTTTTATAAGCACTAAACCCTACTTCACCTGCATCTAAAACAGCAAATGAGTCCACATGTTTTAATCACATCACTTGTAACTATGATCAGTACTTGAATGCAGAACCACTTTCTCATCAACAACTATCTTGTTCACATATCAACTATTGACGTCATAACCTCCCCCTCCTAACCCCATTAGGGATGAATACTATCTCCATGATCGGATATTCTATTATTACCATATACTTTCCAAAAATTTTCCATAGGTACCGGTTTGCCAAAGAGGTAACCTTGCATGAAATCAATTCCACGAGCCTCTAATAAATCTCGTTGAACTGAGTTTTCCACCCCCTCAGCAACAACTTTCAACTCTAACCTACTGGCCAGATCGAGTACATTATCAACGATATGTGTAGACATTTTTTCACTTCCCACTTGCATCACAAAACGCTTGTCTAGCTTGATAATATCAATGTCAAATTCCTGTAAATAAGCAAGATTAGCGTGACCAGTCCCAAAATCGTCAAGTGCAATAACCACCCCTAACTCTTTAAGTTCGGTAAATAAACGACATGTCACTTCATCAGGTGTAAGTAACTCACGCTCAGTTACCTCCAGCACCAAAGTAACAGGCCGGTCTGTAAAACCAGCAAGAAAAGCCCGACAATCGTCTACGAGAGTTAAATCATGGAAGTGACTTGCCGTAATATTGAATCCAAAGTGAAATCCAGATGGCAATTTATGTGCAATAGGGCTGAAATGACGTAGAACCTCACGCATCAAAGCTTGTGTCATCGGAACAACCAATCCACTTTTTTCGGCTAGAGGTATAAAGTGGTCTGGCTGGACAAGCCCTTTCGTGGGATGCAACCAACGTACAAGCACTTCACATCCAGTGACCAAGCTCCCAGACTGTCCTACTATAGGTTGCAGGAACGCGACAAACTCACCATCTGTTAAAGCTCGACGCAATTTTTTCTGCTCAGGATCTGGAGACTGAATGTAATACACAAAATGACAACAAAGACCAATAAAAAATAAACTCAAGCTCAAGAAGAAACTCATAGCCTTCTCTCCCCGAAAAAATTATGGATAACCATCTCTGCTAAACACATTGTCCATCTAAATGATAGGCTCCCCACCTTTTGGCCATTTGCCATATCATCGCGTTGGATGCGTTGGATCATTATTATTTGCAATCTTCTTCTATTCATTTTTAGCGGCATCTCGCCCTCCACTCTAGTCCCTGCAATAACAGGGGGTTTGATTCAATGAACAAAGAGTAACCAATGCATCGAACACTTGATACTTCCAAACAATTCCCAAAAAAAACTATATTATTCAACATATTGTGGCTTATTGTGATGTGATAGAATCAATCATAATGATGACTCAAGCAACACCTGACATTGGGCTACCCTTCAGTTACTGTGGACTTGTTCCCGATATTGGTGTGATATTGACACTGCCTGCTACAGGGTATCCTTCGTCGAATCCCACCGGGTAATACTCAGTCTGTATAAAGACCGAGTACTACAGCCTGGTTATTCCAACGACTACCTTATATCATAACAACACATCTGTTTTAGTGGTGGAGTATTTCATTCACACGAACCGTACCATTTAACGCGGAATAGAACTAATGAGTCCAGTATTTAATCTGTGAGCGGCGTAATAGCAATAGTTGGTGGGCCTATGGGGGATTAATTGAAATTACGGGGCCTATGAATATAGCATTGATAGTTAGTCTCACATGGTTGTTTTAATTTATTTACTAACTGCACACTATGTTATTCATGTATTACTTAGATAAACACTGTTCATTAGATTCTGGATTGGCAAGTACCAATCCATATCGAAAATCACTCCGATTTTATTTTCTCGGAATTAAGATATTCCTAAAAAACTTGCATCGAAGCATGTCCTACGGATTTGAAATTAAGCGCTGAGACATTAGCCTCAATTGTAACCCGCACTGTGTTAGTTGTGCGCGACAGAAAAAATACAAAGCCAACGTCTAGCTTAAAATAATATTATTAGTGAGCTGCCAGCCACAATATGTATGGAGATGGTATTCACCTGACAGTTGCCCACAAAAGGGAGTAGTCATACGGCTTCAAACCGAATAATAAAACGGTACCCCTACCGTGTTATCTGGAGTCACCGTATGGCCACGAGCGATAAAGTAGCACGTCGTAAACTCAGCCTGCTAGAGATCGCCAAAGAGCTCAATAACGTCAGCAAAGCCTGCAAGCTCATCGGCTACAGTCGTCAGCCGTTCTACGAAATTCGCCGTAATTACCAGACCTATGGCGCCGAAGGCTTGCTCGACAAATTGCCCGGCTGTGAAGGGGCCCATCCCAACCGGGTCGCGCCCGGAATTGAGCAGGCCATCCTCGATGACTCCCTCACCAGACCAACTCATGGCTCGCTGCGGGTCGCCCAAGAACTGGCTCTGCAAGGTATCAACGTCAGTGCCGGTGGAGTGCGTGGCGTGTGGCAACGTCACGACTTGCTCTCCAAACACGACCGCTTGTTGCGCCTCGAGAAAACGCACCGGGAGCAGACCATTGAGCTCAATGACGAACAGATTCGCCTGTTAGAGCGCTTCAGCCCCGAGTTTCGCGAACGCCAGATTGAGGTTCACTACACCGGAGAACTGGTGGCTGTCGACACCTTCTTCGTCGGCGCGCTCAAGGGGGTTGGCAAGGTGTATCTGCAAACCATGCTGGACTGCTACAGTAGCCACGCCAGGGGACGGCTCTACACCGGCGTTGTTTCCCAAATCAGCCAGCAAGTCATGACGTTCCCAGCCCCGGGTGAGCGCTATACTCGGGGCTTTCTGACAGGTAGGCCAAGGGCATTCAGTTTGTTCATCGCACACACGTAGGCCATGACCTCTCCCACTTGGCCGTTGTAGTTACGCAGACTGATTTTGCCCATCATTAACTGCTTGAACCGATACATCGCCGTCTCTGCCAGCGAGCGACGGTGATACCCGGAGTGTTGCTTCCAGTGCGCCAGCCCTTCCTTGCGCATCACCAGCACGGCCTCATTTCTTGGGTGCCCCTTTTTCCAGAGTCCCGCGTTCTTGCGAGGCGGGATACAGGCTGTTGCCCCTTTGCGCGAGATAAGCTGATGGCTGGCTTTGCTGTCGTAGGCACCATCCGCATAAACACGGCCCAGCTTGCGCCGCAGTGGATTGAGTAAGATTGGCAGCACCTCGGCATCATGGACATTCTCCAATGACACTTCTGCTGCCACGACATCGTGGGTTGCCGGGTCTACCGCCAAATGCAACTTGCGCCAGACTCGGCGCTTTTCGGCGCCGTGTTTCCTGACTTTCCACTCGCCTTCGCCAAATACCTTCAGGCCAGTCGAGTCGATGACCAAGTCGGTGATACGCCCCTTGGCGGGCTGTCGATAGGCCACTTTCACCGTGTGAGCGCGCTTGCTGACACAGCTAATGGGATGGTCGCCCCTCCTAAACCGGCAGCACCTGTGCCAACGTGTGGGACGATACATTCATCAATGTGAGTGGAGCGACCAACCTGAACGTTAAAACTATCGGGATCGATTTAGCGAAAGCGATTTTCCAGATACACGGTGTGAACGAACACGGCAAGTGCCTGTTTAACAAGCCGCTCAAGCGGGCACAAATGATCAGCTTTTTTGCCAATCTGCCACCCTGTCTGATTGGCATGGAAGCCTGTAGCAGCGCCCACTATTGGGCCAACAAACTGCAAGGGCTAGGACATACCGTCAAACTGATGGCCCCGCAGTTTGTTAAACCCTACGTGAAGACCAACAAGAACGATGCGGCGGATGCTGAGGCGATCTGCGAAGCGGTGGGCCGTCCGAACATGCGGTTTGTGCAAATGAAGAGTAGTGAACAGTTAGCCGTCCTGGCGCTGCACCGCGCCCGACAAGGCTTTGTTAAGGCGAGGACCGCACAGGCCAACCAGCTACGCGGTCTGCTGGCAGAACACGGGATCATCATCCCTAAAGGCATTGCCCACATTGGCAAGCATCTGCCCGAGATCCTAGAGGAGTGCGAGAACGGGTTGCCAGGGACGTTTCGGCAATTGCTCGAGCGTCTGGGGGCTCATCTCAAGGCGCTCGACCGGCAGGTTCAGGAACTGGAGGTCCAACTCCAGAACTGGCACCGTGAGAACGCCGCCAGCAAGAAGCTGGCGCTGATCCCGGGCATCGGCCCGATCACCGCGAGTGCCTTGATCGCCTCCGTCGGAGACGCAAAAAATTTTAAGAATGGCAGACAGTTGGCGGCGTGGTTGGGACTGGTGCCACGCCAACATTCCAGCGGTGGCAAGCAAACATTGCTGGGGATCAGCAAACGCGGCGACAGCTATCTGCGTACCCTGCTGATCCATGGTGCTCGGGCTGTGCTCCGGGTAGCTGAGCGCAAGGCGCAACACGCAGGCAGTTGGTTAGCAGGGGTGATGGGGCGGCGCAATCATAACGTGGCCGCCGTGGCACTCGCCAACAAGAATGCCCGCATAGTCTGGGCATTGCTTGCTCAGGAAAGAGAATATGAAGCTAATTATGGCGTGGTAGCCTGAACAACAAGTGTCCCGCGACACCAACTGCGTAGCGACTCTAATAGTAACTGATATCGATGAGAACAACCGATTGCACAGGCAATCATGACGTGATGGCGAGACAGGTCAGACCGTGATGGGGAAAACCCGTGGACTACAGGGCTTTGTAAGAGCGAACAGCTGATAGAGGTCCCCATCAGCGAATTCCATTAGGGATAGAGGCGCTAGCCTCGATTGAAATCCGGATCTATGGCTGCAATCTCCACCTGACTCACTTTCATGGATTGAGGGCTTGGCAAACCGGGGCGACCATCTATGTAGTCTGGTGCGCACAGCGGTACATTCATCAACTCGAACAGGGAGTCGAGTAGCCCCTGAGTAGCACGAAGCGTGAGGCTGAAAATCCCCTTGAGCATCAGGAATGTGCAGATGGTCTGGTCGGTGTAGAGCTGGCTGCGTCCCCGTCGTCCATGATGGTCGTGGTGAAACCAGTTGCGTATGGCCTCGACATCAACCCAGAAGGTGAGTGAACCAAGGTTAATCAAAGACTTGTTGTATTGAGGCCAGTTGGTGATGGGGTGAAGCGATGTGCCCATGATGCAGACTTGAAGAGGATGGTGGTGATCAGATCACCAAGTCCTCAGTTAGTTCCATTCAAGCTGCATCGATTTGGGAAACAACGCCCTCTACACCAGCAAGCTACCGGTGACCTCGGTCCATGTGCTCAATGAAACGGTACTGCCGTTTTTCGAGGCTCACGAGGCTCGGGTCTATACCATCTTGTCGGACAACGGGCGAGAGTTCTGCGGGCGCGCTGACCATCATCCCTACGAGCTGTTTCTGCAACTGGAGGGAATTGAGTACCGGACAATCAAGGTGCGCAGGCCACAGGGCAATGGCTTTATCGAACGACTGCATCGCACACTGCTGGATGAACACTTCCGTATCAAGGGGAGAACTACCTAGTATGAGTTGGTTGAGCAGATGCAGACAGACCTAGATAGCTATCTGGCGCACTACACCACATCAGGGCAGGATGATGGAGGGTCAGACCCCCTACAGCATGTTCAAGAAGGGTCTGAAATTGATACCGAAGGAAGTGCGCACTTAAAGTAGCGTAAACAAGACACCGGTTTGAGGCCGGTGTCAGGTGATAACTAGATCTGTACAGTTCTGTCTGGTATTCCAACCAGTTTACAGTCCTTGGGTTAATCACATAGAACGGTTGTGGCACAAGTTACATGAAACCGTCACGCGCAATCATCAATGCAGAGGAATGGCCAGCCTGCTGGCCCGAGTGAAACACTTCATGGATCCCGTGTCTCCTTTCCCGGGGAATGGCTATGGCGCTGCGAAGGTGTAGCACTATTGAGATCAGTTATTTAGCCAGCGTCTGGGGCGGCGTGGATCCCAGTTATCAATAGCTTCACGTAATCGTGCATCCAAATCCTCACGCTCTGCGTCTAAGTCTTTTATGGCTGGCATAGGGATCGGCTATGAGGAATTCGGGGTTGACCGTGGTGCTGGCTACCGGAATCAAACTGGTGACCAACTGATTACAAGTCAGTTGCTCTACCTACTGAGCTAAGCCAGCATTATGCGCATGCTAGAGGATGTTTTGAATAATGTCATTAGGGCTGACCTCGGTCATGCGACAGAATATTCCGAAAGTTTATAATCCATAGCGACGAGACCTAGCATTAATTGAGCCATGGAGCGTGTAAACAGAAAGGCCACACCGTGAGGGCATGGCCTTGTCTATTTAGATGAGGAAGTCATCCAATTGACGGCCTTGCTCGAGTTGCTCAGCCAGGAACTTGGGTGTACGGCCCTGACCGGTCCAAGTTTTCTCTACGCCATTCTCAACATAACGGTATTTGGGTGGGCGAGGCACTCGTTTGGCTTTAGCCGCAGTCGCTGCTGCCGGGGCACTGCCGACCAACTCAGTCGGGTCAATGCCCGCTTGGGCCAACATAGCTTGGAACTCAGCCAGCTTTTGCTGGTGCTCAGCATTTGCAGCTTGCTCTTTTTCAGCCAGTTCCAAGCGCTCCAGATAAATCGCTTCGATTTTCTCGTGAGCTTCTTTAACTTGCTCCAGAGACAGCTCGCGCATTGCAGCGCGCAGACTGCGGATATTCAACAGCACTTTCAAAAACTCACTCATTAGATGCTCCAATTCACGCTTTGAATAAATGATATATAGGCTTTAAGTCAGGTATTCATACACAAACTACCTTCGCATTCTCCTGTCGTATTCAGCATTAATCAAGTCTTCAATCACGTTGTTGAGATTTTTGTTATCAACTTCCGCCAATGCAGATAACTTTTTTTTAGCTTTAGTGCTGAGTAGGTAAGATGATGGCTTTCGCTCCTCCTGCTTCTCTAAATACCTTTTCTTTGCACAGGCACGAGACAGGTTTGTCATCAATGACTCTTTTATTAAATCACTCTGTAACAAGTCATAAAACAAAACCAACGCATCACTGTGAATACCTTTCAAGTCAGCTGATGACTTGCCTCCAAGACTTATCCATTCAGGTTTATTCCCTTCTAGATATTTTCTTTCCAAGTATCCCCAAGCCCACACCACCTTGTCATCATTGCGACTGACCCAATCAATCATTTTATAATCACGTTCTACGACTTTCCAACGCGCTAGATGAGTTGAAAATGTAGCCTTGGGGAATACTTCGATATCCGCACAGCGTTCAATATACGTTACTAGGTCTGCCTTGGATAGGCAGCTGTCAAGATCGTCTCGAAATGAACCACTCCTCACATCATTGAAAAAGGCCCCTCCAAATATCTGATTGTGAGATGATTGCTCATACGACTTAATTGCAACGCGCATGGACGCAAAGGTGTATCGTCGTGCTCGTTTATCCTTAAGTAACAAGGATAGGTCTTTGCTGCTTGTTACCATCTTTTTATATATTTGAGACATGAAGCCTTTGACGCAAGAAGGTATATCGAGCCCAGCTTCATCAAAGTCCATACATTGAGAATGCATGAGATCAATAAATAACTTCTTTTGTCCACGAGTGTCACTGGTGATGTCGTATACGAGAGAATCTAATTCTGACCTCATCTCACTGAGAGATAATCTCCTTGTATCTTTGCATCTTTTCAATGGATAAGTAAATTCATTGTAAATTAACGCATTATAAAGATAGAAGGCCTCTCGATCACTCCACTTATAGCTACTCATTCCTATTTACCAGCAATAAAGAATTTTCATAACAACTACTGCCAACGAGAATGAATGTCAATATAAAAAACACAAAATGCAAACGATTTTTATTTGATGTTCGATGCTTTTTTTAGTGGGATTCTTAGGGTGTTTTACAGGCAAGATGAAACGCTTGGCACTTGAGCTGAAGGGGGGTAAGCGGAAGCTTCTGCCGCCTCTTCTATACAAGGAGATTAATGGCCTATGAGTCGGTGTTTTCTCGCCCTAACTACACGTGCATCCAATAACGCTATTGGTAGCGTAAAGAGGTATGCGGCTAAAAAATTACTGCATGGATTATCTACTGAGCAAAACCCAACCCTCAGGAGTACATCCATGAACAACACCATCAAAGTCTTGCGTATTAAAGACCTCATGAGCAAAATCGGCATGGCCCGTTCAACCATATATGACCGTATCAACCCAAAGTCACCACGCTATGACTGTAACTTTCCAAAACCCATCAAGCTGGGTTTGTCCGCCGTCGGCTGGTTAGAGCATGAAATTGATGCTTGGGTCGAAAATTTGATAACCCAAAGAGAAGTCTAATTTACCCTTCATTATCTCCATAACTTACAACCATCAAAAAGAGCATACTAATACCTTGAAGGATGGTAATAATGTATTTTCTGCTTATATATGGAAATCCATGTTTCAAGCCATACATCGGGAGACTGAGCATTAAGGTATATTTATTATTGGTCATTACATTCCATTGAATACTACACCAGTATCATTACACCCTACTCATTACTACATATCTATCCCATTAGTTACTACAACCATTCAATAACCATCTCATCATCCACCATTAGGTGGTGATACCAACCCTCACCACTTATTCCCTTCCCCTGATATACGCATGTGCCTATCACATCGCGTAGGGGTAACCTTGCCTAAAAAAGAGGTTCTATGTTTAATAAGACAAGACTAATATCCATCATTGCACTTGTGAACAGCTTAAATGCTGAAACAGCACCGATGGTATCTTTGATAACCACCGCACCAAACAAGCTGTGTTTTACCAGCGAAACAAAAGGATTGCTCGATGTATTGGAGGATGCTGATGACTATTTCTATAGTCATACTGACATTTCATCTTCACATCCTACGGTGGCATTGTTTTTACGCCACATGCAAGGTGTGCATGGGTTAGCACAAATCAAGCTACGGGGATTAGATGAAGAGACTGCACATGTAATAGCGCGTGACATTAATCTGGCGTTGAGCGCATTTCACCAAGCGCTGTATAGCAAGGAGCACCAGAAGCGGCTGGATAACAAATTAAGGGCTGCCCCCCGTAACAGTCAGAGTCTTGATAAATATATCCCGACGCTATTTCTCAAGTATTCCAAGCTACTGTTCATCCGCTTGGACCTTGGCTACAAGGAGAAGGTTTACAGTCGGCTAACGCCCGAGACGGCGATGGAAGATCGCAGGCGCTATCTGGCCATCATCAAGCGACAATTCCCTGGATTGGTTGGATATATCTGGAAGATGGAATATGGCCAAGACCGGCGCTTTCACATGCACACCGTATTCATCTTCAACGGCGCTCGTCATCAGCAGGATCGCTCACTAGGCCGATTACTGGGAGAGCACTGGGAAGAGTACACCAATGATCTTGGCACCTATTTCAACTGTGCCCACCTTCGTGAGCACTACCAAGCACGGGGAATCGATGGGATAGGCTTGGTGCATTGGGATGATGAGCAGAAGCAGGAGAAGCTGTTAAAGGCGCTCGGGTATCTGACCAAGCACGATGAGTTGATGCTGGCCACGCTTCCCTCTGGACGTCGTACCTTTGGCCGCATGGAAATACCTGAAGCGAGTAATCGTCGCGGTCGCCCACGCATCCGCCGTTCAGGGTTGCCGGTACTGATCTAGTTCGATTGAAAAAGATCTCAGACAGATATTATCAGGGGAGAGTAAACAGATATCGCTGTAAAGCTGCTTGGGAGCGCCATTGCGGCCTCCCAAGTTATCGGTCCTGGTATCGGCATCAGTTTGTCATCGATGCTCACACAGAGCCATTAAGGCGCTAATCGCGCCACTAGCTTATCAACCACCTCCAGCACCAGCTCTCTATCAGCAGCCTTGAGCTTGGCCAATTGCTGGCTGAGCACAATACCTTGTTCGGTAGGGCGGTTGCTGGTTTCACGCAGGAAGTCTGCCAGCTCACACTCAAACAGCTGAGCGAGCTCTGCCAACCGCACCACGGTAGGCACCACTTTTCCCCGCTCCATCCGGGAGACCGCTTCCATCCCGATATCCAGGTGCTCTGCGACTTGCTCCTGGGTCAGCCCCGCTTGTTGGCGTTGCCGTCCAATCGCTTTACCTACGCTCTTGGCCAGCTCTTCAAAGTTGACGTCTGTCATAAGTCCTCCATTCAACCTGTATGGTTGACCGTGGACCCCATTGACATTAAGGACCTATTGAGATGAGGATCATCCAATTAGATCTAATTTATTGAAATGCTCGGACCTACGCTGAAAAAGGAGTCTTCAACACGACCTAACCCTGAACCGCTTTCTTCAGTGGCGCTTGGCTAACTGCCAGCGCACGCGCTGACATCATCTGTATGACCCCGCTTACCCGAGAGGCTTACCTCATCGGCCAGGCACCCTTTTGTCTTTTTCATGTCACAGGAGACCACACATGAAACGCTACCTTATCGCTGCTGCAGTGCTTGCTGCCTCAGCGGTTATCTACACCAGTGCCTCTGACGGCACCAAGGCGTCACCGCCGGAATTCAAGCTCGACCTGTTCTACAACTCACTGGGCCGACCCCAGCTACAGGTAACGTCCCTCAATGATGCAGTCACCATCAAGAAGATCCTCATCAACCGAGGAAAGTGTGTGGCAGTCGGTCCCTACGGGGTAGACCGCACGTTCCCGGTATCACTCAAATACAGCCAGCGAACCCAGTTCGCCCTTATTCCGGGCACCTGCAACTTGCTCGAAGCCACCGTGTTCACCGACCAGGGTGAGGCGGCCTACACATTCCAATAGGAGAAGCATCCATGCCATTAATTCTGCTGTGGGTGGGACTGGCGTTACTGCTGGGCTTTGTTGCCGCCGGTAACGGACGCTCATTCTGGGGCTGGTTCATTCTCGGGTTAATTATCGACCCCATTCTGGCCGGACTGCTGTACTGGCTTATTTGCAAAGACTGATGGAGAGACACATGACGACACTGTTCACCCGGACACTACGAGCGGCCACGCTGGGGCTGCTGCTCAGCTGTTCGATGGCAACCTTCGCTGCCGATGGCGTGCTGGAGATTGAGACAAAGGTGCCTGCCAGCCTGAGCGGGAAGCTGAGCTACGCCAGCATGAAGTACTGGGTCGAGGTGCCAGGGCAAGGGAATGTTGAGATATGGACCGATGATGAGGCTTACGCCGCCTTGATTGACCTGGTGGGGACACAGGTGTCGCTTGAAGGGGCCATGGTGACCTTCACCGATGGCAGCGTCTATTTTCAGCCCAAGCTGGCGAAAGCATCAGCCGGATTTACGGTGCGAAAGAATGATGAGGTGAACTTCGATGTACTGCTCAATGGTGAGCTACTGACTCATCACGACAGTTATGCCGGTGTTGATGTGGCCCACCAATTTGCAATACCCGGTGGCCAGGTCGCGCTGATTGAGCTGTTCAGTGGTGGCGTGGGTTGCCCGGTGCTCTACCAGTTGGTCGTGACCAGACAAGACTCACCCACCATGATATCGACCGAGTTTGGGACGTGCAGCGACCAGGGCAAGCTGAGCCCCGAGCCCAACGGCTTTACCCTCAATCTACCCGGCAATCCCAGCGAGCGCTGGGTATGGGATGCCAGCAGCCTGACGCTGCGCAAACAATCCTGACCACCAGCCACCACACATTCACCACCATCAGGGCACCTTCGGGTGCCCTCTGTTTTATGCCGCATTTTATTAAAGGAACTGTCCATGCCATTACCACAACCGGGGGACCACCTCGTTTCCCCTCGCACCGGTTACCAGCACCACGGTCTCTATCTGGGGGACCATCAGGTCATCCATTACCTAGGCTTCAGTGCCGGTGAACTGTCCGGCCAGATAACCATCACTTCCCTGGCTGAGTTTTGCCAAGAGCACGATTACCACATCCAGCACCATGAGACTCGCGCCTACAACCGGGAGGAGAGCATCGACCGGGCCTATTCTCGCCTCGGGGAGGCGCACTACAGCACCCTCTTTAACAACTGTGAGCACTTTGTGCTCTGGTGTATCGAGGGCTTTCACTACAGCAAGCAGATTAACCAGCTGATTGCGACCGGGTGGGTGGCCCATCAGGCTCTGCGCACTGTGGCAAGTCAACCCACTACCTCAGCACTCGCAGGGCTGGCCACCAACACCATGTTAAGTACGTCAACGCGCACAGTGCTCGCGGCAACAGCGGGTTCACTGCTGAGCTCTACTGCCGCTCCCATCACGCTTTCCCTCGCCGCCACTTATGGCCTCTACCGCGCCTGGCGTTGGCTCAGGGTTTAACGGTTCTCACATTCGATATGAAAGGACACACCATGATGACCATGCCATTTCACCTGGCAGGGATGGCCCTGCCGATTTCACCCGCGCTACCTGACGTGCTGCGCAGCGTTGTGCGGGAACAACAGCTCGGCCTTACCCACCTCTCGACCCTGACTTTTAACTTTCGCAGCCCCGGCTACAGTGCCGAAACGGGTGGCGTCCATCCGGTAGAGCTGCGGCTTATTCGGGGATTGCACGGCTGGGTCTTCGATTACATCACTGACTTCAGCTATCAGGGGCTGGGCCTGGATGCTGAGCTCTGCAAGGAGCTCGACTTCAACCTCTCCTGTGACGAGCACTATCTGCAGGGTTGGGGACCGCTACCCGGCGTGGAAGCACGGGAACTGTTCGCCCTATGGCAGAGCAATTTCATTAGCTACGCCCAGTTGGGGTATTTCACCGTCACGGTCAGCGGGGAGTAGGAGGTGTGTGATGACTAACGAACTGCCGCTATCTCACTATTCACGCCAGTGGCTGGGACTGGTTGCGGCCAAGGCCAAACTGCAGCCCACTCGCCAGGGCGAGCGCTGGTTGCTGCACCTGACCCCTGATGACCCACATGCCCGCACCGTTACGCTGCATCTGCGTTGGTCTGGGGTGCAGTGGCAACTGCTCTCCCTCACCAATGCCGAGGATTGGCGCACCATGAGCCAACCCGTGGATGACATATGTGTGGACCCCACGCGTCGCTGTTTCTGGCGCAGCCAAGCAGGACCCGTCCCGCTCTCTGAGCAGCCCTGCGTGCTGGGAAGTTTTCTGAGCGACCTGCAGCGTACCTGCATTCATAACGGTTATCGTGTGGAGAGTGACTCCTTACCCCAAGAGGAGGCTAGCGATGCCCAAACATCCGATAGCCGTTGAACTTGAAGCCATCAATCGAGAGGGGGAAACACAGGTGGTGCGTGACAGTGGCCTGACCGTACAAGGCTACAGCGTTTATCTACGGGCCGTGGAAGCAAGCAGGTTGGCGCTGGCTATCCCGCTCACCGTGTTGGTCCCCGAACCGCTGATGCCGGTGAAGCAAGACCCCACAGCCACAGCAGGAACCATCACCACAACCAACTGAGCTATCTCCAGAGTTAACCAACAACCCCTCTACATCCATGTGACCTCGGCACGCCTCGCGCTGCCGGGGTTTTTCTTTTTCAGGAGACCACCATGCGTTATCACAAGCTCAAAGCCGGAGAATGCCCCGGCACTTATGTCGTCACCGAACCGGTGACCGAGCAAGACCTGCTGCGTATCGCCAACCAGATTGCCCGCAAGCGCCTGGCCAAAGGCACTGCCATCACCAGTACCACGGATGCCGCCGAGCGACTGCAAACCTTGCTACAGGACCGGGAGCACGAAGTGTTTGGCGCACTGTTCCTCGACTCCCAACATCGTGTCCTGGCCTTTGAGGAGCTGTTTCGCGGTACTCTCGACAGCGCCAGCATCTATCCGCGGGAAGTGGTCAAGCGGGCCCTGATACTTAATTGTGGGGCCATCATTGCGGTGCACAATCACCCCAGCGGTGACCCGGAGCCCAGTCACTCAGACCGGGTCTTCACCCAAGTCCTCAAAGAGGCCTTGGCGCTGGTCGATGTCCGGTTGCTCGACCACCTGGTGGTCGGTGCTGAGGGCGTGACCTCGCTGGCTGAGCGAGGTCAGCTATGACTCTAACCCCAGGTAAGCCACACCTCACCGCCCTCGATATCCTCCTCGAGCTGCGCTGCTGGCTGGCAGACAACGTCGAGATGCAGGCAGAGCCCGCCATCGTAGCTCACCTACCTAACGGCTACCTGCTCACCCAGGCTGACTGCATCGAGGCCATTGATGCGCTGCTGCATCAGTTGCGGCACTAAGGAGTGCCCAGAAGAGATAAGCACGATGCGATTACCCAATCCCTATTCCCTAGAGGCAACAATCGAGAAGTTGCGCGATGGTTTGGCCGCCACCAGCAGCGAGGAAGCGCTGGCGTTATTGGAGAAGGCGGTCACCAAGGCCCGTGACGACGAAAGTTATGCCAAGCAATTTGAAGAGACCTTGCTGCGGGGGTCTACCATCGAGATCCGCGAGTGCCTCAATTGCTTTGGCGACGACTTCGGGCGATCCCGAGATTCACCGCCCTATTACCCGCACCACGACGCCGTCAATGGTATTGATGGTGCGCTCTACACCATCCTGTTCGATGCCGCTCACCCAGAAGCCGAGCAGGCGCACGAATAACGCCAACATCCCAAACCCGGATCATCAGCACCATGATCCGGATATCTCGATATCACTCACAAGGCCACCTCACTACAGGTGGCCTTTTGCATTTCAAGGAGTCATCCCCATGTCTGCTTTCATGATTGACCGCCAGGATTACCTAGCCTTTGCCGTGCAACTACATCGCTTTTGCAATGCCCCCATGCCACCACACTACACCCTTGAGTTGCTGCGCACCCTCTGGTGGCTGCCGCCAGCAGACACGACCAGTACCTGGACATGGCGGGTCGACCGGCTGGTGCGGCTGATGATGCTCGCCAACCGGCGTGCAGTCTGGCATCGCTATCTGCTGGGACGTCAGCAGGACCGGAAGGAACCACGCCAGCACCGCTCGACCAAGCTGAGTCGGTTTAAACCTGCTCACTGTTACCACCAGACACTACTCACCGATAGCGAGCTGGTGGCGCTGTACAAACTCAACTGCTGCGCCCTGTACCAGTCGAGTGAATGGACCGGGAACCCTGAGCAAGCCCCCCGGCTGGTGAAGGTAATACAGCAGTTACAGCAGGCGCTAGCGCAAGACGTGCTGACCCGGCTGTCACTGTGGGAGCAAGCTCCCTGGGGGGAGATGCGATGACTCTCTCCATCACCCTGGCGATGACAAGCTCACCACCGAGTTCAACGGCCCACCAGGCCCAACGTATCGCAGATGACATGGCACACCTGCATCACCGTCTAGGGGATAGGGTCAGTGATGAACTGGGCATCAGCATCAGTTACCTGGTCGAACAGTTTGAACTGCTGGCAGCGGCTTACAGTGCACCAGCAGAAAGTGAGAAACATCCATGATCGAGTTCAACGACAGCTTTAGCCAGGCCGCCGTAGCGGAGGCCATGTGTGCCCATCCAACACTTGCCAAACTCATCAGCCAGCAACTGATGCTGCCGGGCTTTGCCTATGCCCACGATGTGGAGGGACGGCGTATTGGCGGCTCCATTGTTGCGCCCAACCCGGTGTTGCACAAGACCACGCTCTTTGTCAGTCCACGGGATATGCGTGAGTACCTGCCGCGAGAGATTAACTTCGCCCGTTTTCGCTGTGCCTGTAATGCAGCGGGCCAACCGGTTGGCGAGTGGCAACGAGTGATTGTCGGAGCCTACGTCAACCACGGCAGCAACGACAAGCCGGATTGGAGTAGTCACACCTGAGCCACGGCCACCAGCACACACAAGACCTCTAACAGCCCCTCACGCCGAGGGGCTGTTTGCATTTGAAGGAAGTCCAACCATGCATGACTTACGTGATTACAAAACTCTATCCACCCGGCAGATAACCGCCGCTCTTGGTCAGCTCAACCACAACACCGCGCCGAAGATAATGAGCCACCTAGCATTACGGGCTAAGCAGCCACTCCCGCTCGGTAATGGCCGCAGCCGAACCAAGGGCCTCACACTCCTGCGCCGGGTCAAGAAGGCTCTGAAGGTAGGGCGTATCCCGCTTGAGCTCACCGTAACGGGTTGCCGCATCGACCGGAGGAGCCATCAGGCTGACCGCTACTACTACGACCGAACGCTGCTGGCCCAAGGCTGGCAGCAATACGACACCGAAGACGATGCCTGGTATTTCGGCATCTGGATTAACACCGAGAAGCTGGAGACCTTTACCTACGCCGAGGGGGATACCAGCCATGTGATTGCACCGAACGTCGAGGCGTTTCGCGCTGAATTGGCGCGGCTCTACCAGTACCACCCGCAAGCCCCGGCCTTTATCAGCATCGACCCGGAGGCGGGCGTTGTGACCCACCACTTTGAAGCCAAGCCGGAGGTGTGAGATGGCTAACAACATCACTATCAAAGTACCGGGCAAACACCCGCAGACCGGTGAGCTCACCAGTTTTGAGCTCAAAGGGCAACGCATGGATATCGACATCGGCGGCCAAGCCGTGCCCTTTCTTATTCACGGGAGGGGCATCGGCACCTCGCTCACCCACATCCCGAGTGGCTACAGCATAGCCCTGCTCGGTGGCTGGCTCACCGCTCGTTACGCCATGCCTGAGAATAAGCCCAGCAGAACGGCTTGCGCCCAGATGGCCATAGACCGACTGGTGACCCAGTACGGCTCGCGGCACCTGCTGGACCGGCTCAATTGCAAGCCGGTTATCAATGAGACAGCTGACTGTGCTCGTTGACACCCCACCGTCTCGCTCATCCACAACAGCATAAAGGGCCAGCCCTTCCAGGCTGGCCCTTTGCATCACTGGAATCACCGAATATGACCCGTCTTATCACTGGGCTCGAGGTGCATCGCTATGCCCCAGAGCTCAACAAACTGCATCTGCGAAACCAGCAGACGTTACCCGCTCCCGGCATCACCACCATCAAGGAGGCCAAAGCACACCTGTTTAGCCGATGGCAGCCAGGGCATCAGGTGACCATCACCGTGAGCCATCTCGACTACGTCAATCTCTCCCTGCTTTATCGAGGGAGGCTAGTAAACCTGAGCAAACTCTCAGAGCACCTCACAAGACTGCGCCAGCGCCACAATGTACCCGGCACCATCATCGGCATTGAACTGAGGTATCGCTAATCATGACCACAACCCATTCCGAAGTACCTACCACAGAGACTAAACACTCTTTAGCTCCCCAAACCCACACGCGTGATCTCGGCACTAGCTGGGGTCTGCCACGTGATATAACACCACGCTTTGGTGCTCGTCTGATACAAAGCAGCTACCGGCTCGATTTTCTATCCGATCGAGCCAGTCTGATCGGCGAGTGGAGTCAGATTCAGATAGACAAGCTCGACGAAGCTTTCCCGGAGATCATCAAAGCACTGGAAACCAAACTGTTAACAGGCGATCTGGATGCCCAACACCAGCACTGTATCACTATCCAGCACAGAGGTTTCACCTGTGAAGCCGATACCCTAGGCAGCCATGGGTATGTCTATATCTGTATTTACCCTACGACGAACATGGGCGTTAATTATGGCTGCAAGGCATGACTATCCATCTGCTTGTGGTAAACCTACTTGTCCGTGATAAGTGTGTCTGCCGTGGGGAAGGCCAATTCTGTTGACCTTTGTCTTGCTGCCAGCGTTAACGATGGCTAGAGCCATTACTTGTTTGCCCAGTGTGGAGTTATTCGACCCTTAATCCAAATCCCACAATTCAAAAAGTAGAGGGAGGCATTTTGCCTCCCTCATGGTTCTAATTTAGACAAGCGAGCCTTGGGTTGTTCGCCATCAACGGCGTACTGTCAGCCCCAAAATGGATAAGGCTTGTTACAACGACAACCCCATTGCCTCGATAAAGCGTTCGGTGATCTGTTGCGGGCGAGTAATTGCGCCGCCGACGACGACGGCATGAGCGCCGATCTGCAAGCAACGGGCTGCCATTTGTGGGGTATTGACGTTCCCTTCCGCAATCACAGGCTTATTGACCGCCTCAAGCACAGAGCGCAGAAAGGCAAAATCATTGTCATAAAGCTTGTGGCCCCGAGTCTCGGCGGTGTAACCATGAAGCGTCGTACCGATACAGTCAAAGCCCAGTACCTCTGCATGCTGTGCCTCTTCCACGGTTGCGATGTCGGCCATCAGTAATAGCTCTGGATAGCGTGCGCGGATTGCCTCCACCATCTGAGCCAATGTCAGCCCATCGGGACGTTGATGCAATGTGGCATCAATCGCAATCATCTCGGGTGCTGCAGCCATCAACTCATCTACTTCCTGCATCGTTGCGGTGATATAGACATCAGAGCCTGGATAATCACGCTTGAGGATCCCAATGACCGGCAAAGAGACCTCCTGCTTGATGGCTTTGATATCCACCACGCTGTTTGCCCTGATAGCACTGGCGCCACCACGGGCTGCGGCCAGTGCCATCTTGCCCATGATGAAGTCACTGTGAAGCGGTTCATCTTCCAGCGCCTGACAGGAAACGATTAACTTGCCTTTGATCTGGTTCAGCATTGTACAACTCATGCTCCCAATAACTCCTCGATCTCGTTTTTGATAATGGTGACATGCGGGCCATAGATAACCTGAATGCCATTGCCCTTGGTGATCACTGCAAGTGCCCCAGTCTGCTTTAACAGGCCTTCACTGACGCTCTCCCCCTTGTGCACTGAGATACGCAGCCGAGTTGCGCAGCAATCCACATCCTTGATGTTGGTCGCACCGCCAAGTCCGGTAACAATGGCCTTGGCACGATCGACGCCGACAACTTCTATTGCTTCTTCCTGCTGATCTTCACGTCCCGGTGTTTTGAACTTAAAGCGCTGGATCATGAAACGGAATGAGATGTAGTAGAGGCAGAACCAGGGAATGCCCACCAACGGAACCAGCATCCAGTTAGTTTTGGCCTGACCTTGCAACACGCCAAACAGCATGAAGTCGATAAAGCCACCGGAGAAGGTCTGTCCGATAGTGATGTTAAGCATGTGCGCCAACATGAATGCCAGGCCATCGAAGAAGGCGTGCAACACATAGAGCGGCGGTGCAATAAAGAGGAATGAAAACTCGATAGGTTCGGTGATCCCGGTCAGGAATGAAGTCAGGGCAGCCGAGATGAGCAGGCCTGCCACCCGCTTCTTGTTCTCGGGTCGAGCGCAGTGATAAATCGCCAGACATGCGCCCAGCAGACCAAACATCATGGTGATGAAACGGCCGGACATGAAGCGGGCCGTGCCCTCATAGAACTGCACCGTATTGGGATCAGCCAGCTGCGCGAAGAAGATACGCTGGGTTCCTTCCACCAGATGACCGTTGATCAGCTCGCTGCCACCCAGTGCGGTGGTCCAGAACGGGAGATAGAAGATATGGTGCAGACCAAATGGACCGAGCATCCGCAGCACAAAGCCGTAGATGAAGGTACCAAGATAACCGGTGGCATCGACCAGCCCACCCATCCCGAAGATCAGCTTCTGAAAATGGGGCCAGACGACATACATGACACACCCCAGCACGATGGCCGCGAGTGAACAGACGATAGGCACAAAACGGGAACCGCCAAAAAAGCCCAAAAACTGCGGCAGTTGCACCTTGTTATAGCGGCTATGCAGCCAATAGCTCATCAGCCCGACCACCACGCCACCGAATACGCCGGTCTCCAGCGTCTGGATCCCGAGCGCCATTCCTTGACCTGCCGCCCCCAGATTGCCGCTCGCCAGGGTATCGGAGAGCTTGAGCAAGGTGCTGATACTGGCATTCATTACCAGATAGGCCAGCAACGCAGAGAGACCGGCGGTCCCCTTGTCAGAGCGGGCCAGCCCCACTGCAACCCCCACGGCAAACAGCACCGCCAGGTTGGCAAACACAATGGCACCGGCATCGGCCATCAACATAAACAACCCCTGTAACCAGGGCACATCAAGGAATGGATAGGCAACCAGCGTGTTCGGATTGGAGAGCGAGCCACCAATCCCCAGTAACAACCCTGCAGCAGGCAAGACGGCGATGGGCAACATAAATGATTTGCCAAAACGCTGCGCCTTTTCGAAAAACGGGCTGCTTCCCGTCTTCTCGGACAGTGACATGATAAAAATCTCCACGAGTGAACTATAGTGGTGGTAATTTTTACCAATAACGTTCGAATGTCATGATAATTATTTTCATGCCGTGACCGCTCTCACATTCATAGCGTGAATCGCGTTAAAATCATGGCAGTCTGAATCCTCTCCCCTCCGAAGGAGTTCCCATTGAATCAACCTGTAGAAGCACCACGTGTTCTCTTGCTGCTTCGTCATCAACTCGCCACATACAGCCAGACCCTACAGCGGTTGGGACAATTCGTGCTGGAACAACCCCAGCGCGTGCTCTACCTGACCATCACCGAGCTTGCCCGTGAGAGTGGCACCAGCGAAGCCAGCGTAACTCGTCTCTGCCGTGGTGTGGGTTGTCGTGGCTATACCGAATTCAAAATGGCGCTGGCTCTGGAAACCCAGCAGGAACAAGCCAGCCAACCTCAGGTATCGGCGACCAGTGCATTCAGCACTCTGATTGAAGAGAGTGTGGCTGCATTGCGTGATACTGGCGCCTTGGTCAGCCAGCAGGCACTCTTACAAAGTGCCGAACTATTGGAGAAGGCCCGCCAGATCCAGATCTATGGTGTAGCCGCGAGTGCCATTATCGGGGAGTATCTAGCCTATCGCTTGTTGCGTATGGGTATATCCGCCCAACAGTTCAGTGATATGCATCGAGCCGCGATGAACGCGACTAGCCTGAAACCGGGGGATGTGGTGATAGCGGTCTCCAGCTCGGGCTCGACCAAAGACCTACTTCATGCGGTACAACTGAGCAAGGAGCATGGCGCTAACATCATAGTGCTCAGTAATACCAGTCGCAGTCCGCTCGCTACACTAGCTGATCAGTTGCTGGTTGCTGCTAAACCGGAAGGTCCACTGACTGCGGGCTCATTTCACTCCAAAATCAGTGCCATGTTGCTAATCGAGCTACTTAGCCAACAACTATTGGAAAATAGGCCTGAGCTGGCGGGAGCTATCTCGGATAGCGCCAAGGCTACGTTGCCTTGGTTGATATAATCGCTAAGAGAGGGAAACATCATCAATACGTGGACACCTGACTGGATTGATGTCCAATGTAGTCCATCCGGGTAGTATGTCAGCTAACACCTAATGGCATACTGAATGGTATACTAGGAAAAGGAAAAAATGAAAAAGCCCAACCTAATCAATAGGTTGGGCTTGGCATATGGCGGAGAGACAGGGATTCGAACCCTGGGTGGCATTGCTGCCACAATTGATTTCGAGTCAATCCCGTTCGGCCACTCCGGCATCTCTCCGTGGGATGATTTTTTACCCAAGCAAGGGGAATAATGCAATGGAAATTTCTTACTTATCAATCGAGTGAATGCTTTTTAGCCAATCATTCCCCCTTCCTCTTCAAGCAAACCCTATCGACACCAACCAAGCCAGACAGGATTGTCTGGCCAGATAAAAAGATTCATCCATCTTGTCCTGTTCGCCATTCGAGTCAGTAGTTCACTATTTATCAGCCCCTTGCGACAAAAAGGGTGGCCGTCGCCACTTTTGGCTGGTTTACTGTCGCCTCAACGCGCTATTTGTCGCAAATAGCCTTGCGCAACAAGGGAAAAAAAGAACAGAGATGACTGTCGGGGCGTTAAGTCGAAATCACCTTGCCCCGCGCCAACCGATGGAACACCGATGCCGATAAAAACCCTCCTCTTTCTGCTGCTGGCCCTGATTTCTGCACTGCCCGTACAGGCCAGAAGCTATCCACTTCCTCCGGCTGGCAGCCGCCTGATTGGCGAGCTGGAGGATTACATTATCCAGCAGGATGAGTATCTGGAGCTGGTTGGCAAACATACCCAAATTGGTTTTTTGGCGCTGCTTGAAGCAAATCCCGGTGTTGATCCCTATTTACCCAAGCCTGGCACCCGCTTGACCCTGCCGACCCAGATGCTGCTGCCCGATGTTCCGCGCGAGGGGATCGTCATCAACCTGCCCGAGCTGCGCCTCTACTACTTCCCGAAAGGGAAGCAGGAGGTGATCGTGCTGCCCATCGGGATCGGCGACATCGGTCGCGAGACACCCGAGATGACCACCACCATCATCGAGAAAAATCCCGATCCGAGTTGGGTACCCGGTCCCATGGTGCGCAAATCCTGGCTGGAGCAGCAGGGGATCACACTGCCAGCGGTTGTGCCGCCGGGACCGGACAATCCTCTCGGCAAATTCGCCATGCGCCTGGGTTATGGCAAACGAGACTATCTCATTCACGGTACCAACAAGGATTTTGGCGTAGGCCTGCGGGTGAGCGCGGGCTGTATCCGCCTGCGCCCTGATGATATCGAGCCCCTCTTCAAGATGGTGCCGATCGGCACGCAGGTGCGGGTCATCAATCAACCGGTCAAGGTTGCCATCGAGCCTGATGGTCGTCGCTGGCTGGAGGTGCACTCTCCTCTGTCACGCACGGAAGAGGAGATGGAGCAGGGCGCGCCTCTTGTTCTCACCCCGGAGGTAGAACAATTTATTGCGGCCCCCGAAGTAGAACAGAGTGCAGTCGCTGCGACTATGGCACTGAAGAATGGCTTGCCCAAGCCCATCAGCAACTGACACTGCGCGGAGTTGCCCCAAACCATGAGATACCTGCTGCTCTTTTTGTTGTTCTCCTGCCCGTCGCTTTGGGCCAAAGACATCCTATGGATGCAAAATGGTGATCGCCTAACCGGTACTATTGAAGAGATCACCGACCAGTCGGTACGGATTGCCCTGCCCTATAGCGGATCAGCCACCGTCAAGCGTGATGCCATAAAACGCTGGCGACTCGAAAAGCAGGACAAGCCCAAGGCGACAGCCAAGGGAGGCATAAAACTGTTCGAGGATGGGAATGACGAACGCAATACCTGGCTATGGAGCAGCAGTGGCGATCTCAACGTCAAGATCAGGGACAACGACAAGAAGACCAACAATGTCAACGTCAAAGGCACGACCGAAGTGGCCAATCTCGACTGGCGTTACACTCTCTCAGGGGAATATAACTACGAGACCTCCAACAGCGTTACCGATAGTCATGACTACAAGGTGACTCCCACCCTTGACTACTTCTTCGATCAACACTGGTTCATTCGCAGCTCGATCAATGCCGAATATGACATGCTTGACGACAACTACCTGAAACTCGATTTTGGTTCAGGCCCCGGTTATCGCTTCTGGAATGACAAAAAAAGGCGGCTCGAGCTTATTGCCCAGGGAGGCATGCTGCGAGCCTACTATCGCAACAATGAGCTGCTGAGCATATTTTACTCAAGCTCACATACCATCAGCTATCCCATCGGGGAGCTACTCTGGGACTACCGCCAACCGCTCTCTTTCTGGCAGCAACCATTCGAGCTGTTCAGCAAAGGAAGCTATACCAAGTATCTGGCTCAACCCTCCCCCTATATCACTCTCAATCAGGATATCTCTGGCAGCATAGGCATGCGTTACTACTTCAACGACCACCTGCGCCTCTCGTGGAGCACTGAAGTCGAGCGAGAGGAAGGGGAGTTCAACCTGGGCCCGTTCAGCCAGTCTCTCAACAAAACTGATTACAAACACCTTCTCAGTCTGGGTGCCAGTTTCTAGGCCCAAGAGTAATCAAAAGGAGGAGCCAGATTGGCTCCTCCTTTTATGAGACACACAGACTGGCAGCTAGATCAGGCCCCAAGCCGCGATCTGGTAGATCCACAACATCGCCAGCACTGTGCCCACTATCCCCATGATGACGCCGATCCTTACCATCTGGCGGCTCTCCACCAGACCGGTGGCGTGGGCCAACGCATTGGGCGGCGTACTGATGGGTAGCGACATGCCCAGCGATACCGAGATGGTCACCGCCAGGATCAGGGTGTGGCTGCCGCCCCACTCGGCAAGCTCCGGCATGCTGACCGCCAGTGCAGCCACCAGCGGCAGCAACAGGTTGGCCGTTGCCGTATTGGACATGAAGTTGGCCATCACTACCGCCAGCAGACAAGCCCCGACCAGCACGGCGAGCGTGGAGTATTCGTGGAAAGGTATGTGAGTGATGAGACGCTCCGCCAGCCCTGAGTCCTCCAGCGCCAGACCCAGCGCGATCCCGCCCGACACCAGCCAAAGCACATCGAGAGAGATCTTGTGCAGGTCATCCTTGGTGATGATCCCTGTCGTCAGGAAGACGGCGACCGGGATCATGGCGACGACATAGGAGTTCATGCCGTGCAGATCACCGAGCAGCCAGAGCACTATGGTGGTAATAAAGGTGAGATAGACCACCCAGGCCCGGGGCGTTTGCATGAAACGCCCCTCGATTTTCAGCTCAATCTGCTTGAGCGGGCTCGGGAAGAAGCGACCGAGCAGAAACCAGCCAAGCAGCAGCAACAGCGCGACGAAGGGCACCGCAAAACCCATCCACTGACCAAACGAGATGGCATGCTCACCGGTGAGGTACTTGAGCGCCACCGCGTTGGGCGGTGTACCTATGGGGGTGCCAATTCCGCCCAGATTGGCGGCCAGCGGAATGGCCAGCACAAACCCCACCTTGGCCGGGTCCCGCTCCGGGAAGACCGCCAGTACCGGTGCCAGAATGGCCAGCATCATGGCCGTGGTAGCGGTATTGCTCATGAACATGGAGAAGGTGGCGGTAATGAGCATCAGCCCCAGCATCACGACTCTGGGGTTGCGACCGAAAGGGCGCAGCAGCACCCGCGCCAGATTCACATCCAGATGGTATTTGGTTGCAGCGATGGCCAGAAAAAAGCCGCCGAGAAAGAGCATGATGACCGGCGAGGCAAAGGTTGCCATCACCTCGGTTGACTTGAGCAGCGAACCAAACCCGGGCTCGCTCTTGCCTTCCGTCATGAACCAGAGCCCCTTGTCGGAGAGTAACAGCAGCTCCAGCACGATGATCAGCACAGAGGTGGCAAAGATGGGGATGGGCTCCAGGATCCAGCAGAGCGCCGCCAGCACGAAAATAGCGACCACCCGCTGCTCGACCACAGTAATTCCCTCGAGCGGGATCCAGTGCGTCGGGATCAGCAGGATAAAGAGACTGAACAACAGTGGCAGAATAATCTTATGATTGATGGGCACTATCGTCTCCAGAATAGGGATTGAGAAGTCGATAGTGGCATAACATGCTACCGTTTCAGGACACGGACTTGCCAAAATGAGAGCTGGCTAACCGCATACAACGCGATTTTGTGAGTCATATCAAGCACAAGCAGCGTCTCTGAACGCTCATGCAGCGCCTGACGGCCAAAATGAAAACGGGCTCGCCATCGCGAACCCGTTTGCTCATCTTCAACGACGAGGGATCAGAAGTAGATGCGAGTCACCGACTCAATCACGCAACCCGGGCGGCGGATCCCTTCGATCTCCACCTTGATCTCCTTGAGCAGCTCCAGTCCACCCTTGATGGGGGTAACCCGTGCCAACTTGGTGCGAGCGCGAATGTTGCTATCCACCTTGATGGGGTACGGGAATCGCACCTGATCCAGCCCGAAGTTCACTACCATGCGAGCAGTCGGAAACTCGGGGGTGGACTCATCCACCGAGCCGGTCAGCTGCGGCAGCAGAGCCAGCGTCAGGAAACCGTGCGCAATGGTGGTCTTGAAGGGCGACTCGGCAGCCGCACGCTCCGGATTGGTGTGGATCCACTGATGATCACCGGTCACCGCGGCAAACTGATCGATCATCTGCTGGCTGATATGGAGCCACTCGCCGACATGGGTCTCTTCGCCAATCTTGCCCTGCAGCTCGCCATAGAGCGCAGCGGCTTCGCCCTCCAACTCGATGGCAGGATCCTGCGCCACAGCAGGCTGGCCGTTGGCCACCTGAGCCACGGTGTCGGCATTCTGCTGCTGTGCGTTCTGGGCTTCGCTTTGCAAGTCCAGCACCCGTCCCAGCAGAGGGTGAAGATGTGCCTTTTGCTGAAACTCACGCCAGTAGTCACGGATAGCCGGAGAGAGCCAATCCTTGAGCTCAAAGGGGTGCTGCGCCAGAATTTCGCGCTTGCGCTTCAGAAAATCGACAACTTTCATGTTCCGATCCCTATGTGATTCAATGCCGGTAAAGAGGTCTAACCAGTCCTATTTTATTAAAGTTACAGCTGAAAGTGCAAAAAAATCTCGGCGTACACCTGTACCAAGGCAGAAGTCACTACTCATATCACATCAAAAAGCATTATCTGCCAATGAGGAAATCGATTTCCAACAGAGATCTCGACCTCCCTTCTATCCCCATGGCGATCAAAAAAGTCCCGCAACGGGCCTTGTTCAATCAGCTCAGCGCGGGGCTGACCACCATTCACGCATGCCGGCATCATTAAAAAAGGTCCAGGCCAACACCCGACTCACCTTGTTGCCCTGTGCCATCTCAAGCACCCGAACCTGACTTGCTCCGACTCGAGTCAACGCCTTTTTGGCGGCTGGCAGATTCTCCTTCTTGGAGACCAGCGAGCTGAACCAGAGGCACTGGCTGGCAAACTCCTTGCTCTGATTGATCATCCTGGTCAGAAACGCCGCCTCGCCCCCATCGCACCAAAGCTCGGCTTTCTGGCCGCCAAAATTGAGTAGCGGCGCCCCCTTCACCTCTTTGCCCAGATTGCGCAGCTTGCGCTCGCTCCCCTTGCTCGCCTCTGCCAGCGATGCGTGAAAGGGTGGATTACAGAGGGTCAGTGCAAAGCGTTCCTTCGGCCCTATGATGCCGCGAAAGATATGCTCGGGATTGCCCTGCAGGCGACACTCGATCTGGTTGCCAAGTCCATTGCTTTTGGCCAGCAGAGCAGCCGCTTTCACCGATACCGGATCGATATCGGAGCCGACAAAACGCCAGCCATACTCACGGCTGCCGAGCAGTGGATAGATACAGTTAGCTCCGACCCCGATGTCCAGCACCCTCACCCCTTTGCCAGCAGGTACCTTGCCGGCACTCTCGGCCAGCAGATCGGCAACCCGGTGCAGATAATCGACCCGCCCCGGAATGGGTGGACAGAGGTAACCGGCGGGCAGATCCCAGTGAACAATGCCGTAGTGGTGAGCCAGCAAAGCCCGGTTCAGGGCCTTGACCGCAGCAGGATCGGCAAAATCGATGCTGAGATTACCGTAGTCGTTGGTAAAAAGATAAGTGGCCAGCTCCGGAGTCTGCCGGCAGAGCGCCTCAAAGTCGTAACCATCGAGATGGCGATTGCGGGGATGGAGTCCGGATTTGCGGTCATTTCGGGATGTCATGCTGGGCCTGCCGAAGAAAAACGGGCCCACACTATAGTGATTTGGCCTGCGAAAGTCTAAATCGCAGCCATAAAAAACCGGGCTTCAGGAGCCCGGTTCAAGTGAGGTTGGAAAAACAGTCCGCACTGCGAGCCGTTTGTCCAGCCTGACTCAGATATCGATCCGGCGCGCTTGCCAGAACTTGCTGCGCCAGTATTGGCTGTCCAGCTTGGAGCGGGTCACACCGGCTCGGGTCGAGGCGTGGATAAACTCGCCATTCCCGACATAGATGCCGACATGATTGAGACGACGATTGATTTTGAAGAAGACCAGATCACCCTCGACCAGATCCTTCTTGGAAACACGAGTCCCTTCATGGACTTGAGAGCGGGTGTCACGGGGTAACTCGACACCGACGGCATTGCGGAACACTTCGCGGGCAAAAGCGGAACAATCGATACCACGCTGGCTACTGCCACCCATCCGGTACGGAACGCCACGCCACTCTTTATAAACTGTCAGGATTTCATTCACATCAGGTGTTTGCGAAGCTTCCGGTTCAATAACGGGTTCCATCATGGAAACTTCGATCTTGCTCGCGACCTCGGTTTGGGGTGCCGAGGCACAACCCACCATTCCGAGCGCGACCAGCAGTAGCATCAGGTGGCGCAATCCTTTATCCCCGCAAAAATAGAAATCTTGTTAAAATACGGCCCCGAAAGGCAATTAATAAGGCAACAGCACCCGACTATATCCAAGAATTCTATCGAGGCAAGTGAAAATCCCTATCGGGCTCACATTTTTGCAAGGAAATGCACGATTTTTCATAATTAATGTGATCATGGCCAAACAATATACAATCGCAAAAGTAGCCATCCGGCTCAGAGATAAGTGGCATTTATCCCTGCTTCATCACCCTTTTAAAGTGAAAAATTATGATCGCCACCGATCTTTTTTTGTTAAATCCAGCCCTGATAGCTCAGGAATCGCTCGCTACCTTGCCCGAGCTGTTATCGGCTGATGAACATCATATTTGGCAGCAAATGAGCCACAACTTGCGCCGTCAGGAGTATCTGGTCAGCCGGGCCTTGCTGCGCCAGCTTCTGGCACAGAGACTGGCGACCTCGCCATCCGCGTTGCAATTTAGCAACGGGGAACACGGCAAGCCGCAGCTGCAAGATGGGCGCTGGCATTTCAATCTCAGCCACAGTGGCTCCTGGCTGGTGCTGGCGCTGTGTCAGCAAGGGCCGCTCGGGGTTGATATCGAGCTGGGCAAAAGACGGCACTCTCCCCTGCCCCTTGCCCGGCGGTTTTATGCACAGAGTGAATATGAGTGGCTCTGCGCCCTGCCGGAGAATGAGCAGGAGAGCGCCTTCTACCGGCTCTGGTCACGCAAGGAAGCCGTGCTCAAGGCCCATGGCGGCGGCATCGCCGCCGGGCTTGAGAAAGTACGCTTCATCCCTGACGAGGCGTGGCGCCTCGATAACCAGCTCGATGAGCAGCACTATCAGGTTCAGGATTGGCCCTTTGCCAGTGGCTGGCTGAGCCTTGCCGCCGCCACGACAGCGGTCAATGGTTACCGGCTGGATGAGCGCTTGAATTGCCATCCCCTTACCCCCATGTTGTTCCAAACCCTTTCGGAAGAGTCCAACTGATGATCGTCGACATTACTCCCCAGAATTTTCACGCAGAACTGATCGATGCCTCCATGAAGAAGCCGGTCGTCATCTATTTCCATGCGCCGCAGATGCCAGAGTGCCAGGGAATGACGCCGTTGATCGAATCGCTGGTTGGGCCTGACAACGAACAGGTCACCCTCGCCAAAGTGGACATGAACAATCCCCAGCTGCAACCGCTGGCCAGCCAGCTCGGCCTGCGCGCCTTGCCGGCACTGGTGCTGTTCCATCAGGGACGCCCGGATGAACAGGGGATCATTGAAGGGCCGCAGGATGAAGCGACCCTGCGCCAGTTCTTCGCTGCCTTCGCGCCAAAAGAGGAAGAGGAGCTGTTTGCCAAGGGGCAACAGGCACTGGCCGATGGCCAGCCCGGCGAGGCTTATGCCCATCTGGGCAAAGCTCATCAGATCGCTCCGGTGCGCCACGACATAAGCCTCTGGCTCATTCAGGCCGCGCTCGATCTCAACCTGCTCGATGAAGCACAGGAACGGCTCGGCAACATTCCGATGGTGGCACAGGATAGCCATTTCCATGCCCTGACCTCACGGCTGGCTCTGGCCCTGCAAGCGGCGGACAGCCCGGAGCTGCGTGCGCTGGAAGCTCGTCACGCCGAGCACCCGGATGACTTTGCGCTGGCGCAGGAGCTGGCGGTGCAATACAACCAGGCAGGTCGTCAGGAAGAGGCGCTGGGACTGCTGCTTGCCATCCTCAAGCGGGATCTTGCTTTTGGCGATGCTAGAAAGACCTATCTCGACATTCTGGCAACCATGGGCAGCACACCGGTGGCACAAAATTACCGTCGCAAGCTCTATAGCCTGCTCTATTGATCGAGTCTTGAAGGAATGAAGAAGGGGCGTGCCGGGAGACCGGCATGACCTCTGGGGTCAAAAGAGAAAACGGGGATGGGGAATTTCAGGCAAAAAAAAATGGCGCATAACTGCGCCATTTTTTTCGCATGGCTTACTTCTTGTACTTAGTAGCCATGTTGTCGATGCGCTGGTTAGCACGCATAGCTTCTTGCTTGGCTTCAGCAACATCAGCAGCGATCTTGGACTGATCAGCACGAACAGCGCTAACATCTTGAGCCAGCTGGTCAACTTTGTTAGACAGATTCTGAACGGAAGTTTCCAGTTCGCTAGTGTTTGCGCAACCACCCAGCAGAGCGGACAGACCAACAACACCTACCAACAACAATTTTTTCATTTTTAAAGCTCCCTTGAACTCGCCAGACGTTTAGCAAGCGGCGTGATTATGGCACAAAAAAATCATACTTTGCATAGTCCCCAGCACAGATAAATGCATTAAAACCCTCATTTTTTTTTGAATGAACAGTTTTTGTTCAGATTCGGCTAAAAAATGAGTGCCACGTGATGAGGACACGGACAAAGACTAACCAAAATTTTCGCTTATTACAATTTCGTATGAGCCTCAGGCTGTTCGTTCTGACAGCAATTGGCGATATTGCACCAAATCTTCGATGGTGATCACGGGCATCCGATGCTGACGACCGAATGAAATCAGGTCTGGCAAGCGGGCCATGGAGCCATCTTCCCTGGTCAATTCGCACAACACCCCGAACGGTTTCAGTCCGGCAAGCTGCATCAGATCGACCGTCGCTTCGGTGTGACCACGGCGCACCAGCACGCCACCAGTACGGGCACGCAACGGGAAGACATGGCCAGGTCGGTTGAGATCACCCGGTTTGGCCCCATCGGCGATGGCGGCACGAATGGTGGTGATGCGATCGGCTGCAGATACACCGGTAGTGACTCCCTGCGCCGCTTCGATGGTGACGGTAAACGCGGTCTGATAGTGGCTGGAGTTGGCCTCCACCATCATCGGCAATTCGAGCTGACGCACCCGCTCGTCGGTCAGGCAGAGACAGACGATGCCGGAGCATTCGCGGATCATCAGCGCCATCTGTTCATTGGTCATGGATTCGGCGGCAAAAATGAGGTCGCCCTCGTTCTCCCGATCTTCATCATCGGCCACTAGCACGCCCTGGCCGGCCCGCAAGGCAGTCAGCGCCGCTTCGACACGGGCAATTGGATCACCGAATTCACTGAGTAGAGACTGATTCATGGTAAAGCTCCCAAACAATAAAAGGACCAGAATCAGGGCATGGAAAGGCAGACAGGAATGGCCATGCAGCAGCCAGCCCCAAAGGGGGCAGAGAGTGCAATGTCTGTCTTATCCTCTTTCATCCGGACTATGACCGTCGGCTCCGGCATCTCACCGGATCTGCTGACCCCGCCCCGGCAGACCGGGGTCGGGCGCTCGCGGGCTCCCCGAGTCAGCTCGGAATACCGCCGGTGGGGAATTTCACCCCGCCCTGAGAATAAGCGCAGACAGCCTAAAGAAAAGCGCTGGCAGATACCAGCCAAAAACCGGCTCAAGCTGAAAAACCTTTGCCAGACGGATTCGATGTTCTCCCCTTCTCCCATCGCACACCTCTTGTGGCTGTTGCCCCGCCGAATTTCTTTCTGGCCACAATTTGTTTGTGGCATAGTGCCCAAAAACGCGCAGCCTGCGCAGAGACAGGCGCCAACACCACAAACGGAAAATGACAGAGATGGAAAAGAAAATACTGCTAACGGACTGCCCGGACGCCAAGGGCCTCATCGCCAAGATCACCAACATCTGCTACAAGCATCAGCTCAACATCATCAAGAACGATGAGTTCGTGGATCACGAAAATGGCCGCTTCTTCATGCGTACCGAGCTGGAGGGGCGTTTCAATGACGAAACCCTGCTGGCCGATCTCGATGATGCCCTGCCCGCTGGCGCCCAGCGCCGTCTGGTAAAGGCAGGCAAGAAGCGCATCGTCATTCTGGTGACCAAGGAGACCCACTGCCTCGGCGACATCCTGATGAAGAACTACGCCGGCGCACTGGATATGGACATCGTCGCGGTGATCGGCAACTACGACACCCTCGCCGAACTGACCGGCAAGTTCGACATTCCGTTCCACACCGTCAGCCACGATGAGCTGAGCCGCACCGAACACGAAGAGCAGGTACGCACCATTATCGACGGCTATGCGCCGGACTACGTGATCCTGGCCAAGTACATGCGGGTGCTGACCCCGAGCTTCGTCGAGGCCTATCCGCGCAAGATCATCAATATCCACCACTCCTTCCTGCCAGCCTTCATCGGCGCCCGCCCCTATCGCCAGGCGTTCGACCGCGGGGTCAAACTGATCGGCGCCACCGCCCACTTCGTCACCGACGATCTGGATGAGGGCCCCATCGTCGAGCAGGACGTCATCCACGTCGACCATACCTTCAGTGCTGATGACATGGCCAAGGCGGGTCGCGATGTAGAGAAGTCGGTACTGAGCCGGGCGCTGGAGCTGGTACTGAACGAACGGGTGTTCGTCTATGGCAACAAGACGGTGGTGTTCAAGTAACAACACCAGATAATCCGGAAACAACAAAGGCTCCCGCGGGAGCCTTTGTTGTTAGTGTGAAGATCGGTCAGAGCGGCAGGTCGTTGACCGTCATCGCTCCTTTGTCCAGCTTCAGCTCGGCATTGAGCTTTTGCTGATCGGCCTTCAGATACCCCATGGCGGTCAACTGCTCCAGCATGGGGGCCAACTGCGGCACCGCCTTGCCCAACTTGTCGCTGAGGGAGGCGTGGAGCTGACCGCTCAGCGCCTGCATTCCCTCTTCGCCATTGAAGAGCTTGTCCAGCGAGGTAGAGGCAAGTTTTACCTCTCCCTTCATAGCCGCCACTTCACCATTGAACATGGCACTCAGATCCGCCAGCTCCAGAGTTGCACCACGCGCCAGCATCTTGTCCAGCGCTTGCTGGATCGCGGTATCCTCTACCCCTTTGCCGCCAGCGGCCTGCAGTCCCTGATATCCTTCCAGATCAAGTCCGTTGAGATGCAGCTCCAGATTGCTGTCGGTCACCGCCAGCGAATCGGTCTCGTTCTCCAGATTGAGCTTGGCCAGCTTCATCCGGTAGCTGCTGGAGAGGGTCTGGGCGTTGTCACCCTTGAGTTGGGTTCCGGTAGTCATGCCCTGCAGGGACACCTTGACCCCGTCAGGCAGCTGCATGGTCAGGGCAGAGAGGCTCATCTCGCTTTGCGGAGAGAGCCAGACCCCGCTGATCTCGGCCAGATCGGCGCTGCCCTTCATCTCGGCCAGCACCAGATCCATCTTGCTCTGCTCTTCGTGAACCGTCATCCCCTGCCAGGCCATGGTCACGTGACCACTCCCTTCCAGATCGCCGTGGAACTCGCCGGTAAGCGGCAGGAAGTGGAACTCGTCCAGCCCCTGCTTCACCTTGAACTCGTCAGCCCAGAAACGGCTGCTGTTGCCCCGGGTCCAGAGGCTGCTGACCGACTCCAGACCAAACTGCCACTGCTCCATGCCGAGCGCAGTGAATACCGGCGCCAGTGAGCCCTGTTTGGTGTCGAGCAGGAAGTGGCTCTTGATATAGAGCGGCATGATGCGGCTCTTCACGGCAAACTCCAGCTCAAGGGGTTGCCCCCCTTCCAGCTCGCTGTCGAGCGCCGCCAGCTCCTGGGGAGTGACCACGAGCTTCAGAACCCCATCACGGGTAAAGAGGTTGCTGCTGCCGGGTTGCCACTGCAGATCCAGACCGCTCTCGTTTTCGACCTTGGCGATCTGCTCCGCCATGATGCGGTCGAAACTGTTGCCCGTGTACCAGCATGCAGCCAAACCACCACCTACCAGTGCCGCACCCACGGCAAGGGCCACTATTTTTTTCATATATCCATGTCTCTCCAGGAGTTGTCGCTGCACTCTACGGGGCAAGCTCGGCACTAGGCAAGTCCGATCAGAGGCTCCGTCTGTAATCTTCTGTAACCGGCCATTACAACAAGGGACTGAAAAGGTAGAAGATATTCTCCATCACCCTCTTGTACCAGGGGCGAGCCTGCCAGCTGGCAAGCGTCATTGGCGTGGCTTCCGCCATGTAACCCTGCACCAGCTGGGTCATCTGGGCAACGAAGTGCGGGTTGTCCACCAGCAGGGTTACCTCGAAGTTGAGCCAGAGGCTGCGCCTGTCCAGATTGACTGTCCCAACCAGAGCAAAATCGTCGTCCACCAGCACGCTCTTGGTGTGGAGCAGACCGGCATCGTAGCGATAGATCTCCACCCCGGCCGCCAGCAGCTCCTCCATAAAGGCGTTGCAGGCATAGTTGGCCATGATGGAGTCGTTGCGAGCCGGCAGCACCAACTGCACCTGTACACCGCGCGCGGCCGCCGAGCTGAGAGCCGCAGCCAGCGGATCATCCGGCACGAAATAGGGAGTGGTCAGCACCAGATGGCTGCGCGCCTGATAGATGGCAAGCAGCAGGCTTTGCTGGATGCAGTCGCCGCCAACGAACGGGCCGGACGGAATGAGCTGGGCCCGATAGTTGGTCTGGGGCCACACTTCCGGCTCGTGCTGCAGGCTGTCGAGCAACCGCTCGCCTGTCTCCACTTCCCAGTCCCAGACAAAGATGGACCACATCAGCGGCACTACGGGCCCCTGCACCCGGATCATGATATCGACCCACTGGCCGACTCCGGCATTCTGTTTGAAGAAACGGGGATCCACCATGTTCATCGAGCCGGTGTAACCAACCCTGTCATCGATCACCACCAGCTTGCGGTGCATTCGCAGATCCTGACGCTGGAAAGGGATACGCCAGGCACCGACCGGCAGTACCTCCACCAGCTTGACCCCCGCCTTGCGCAGCTTTTTCGGCCAACCCGAGCGGAAGAAGTGCTTGCTCCCCACCGAATCCAGCAGCAAGCGACAATCCACGCCGCGCTGGGCCACTTCCATCAGCGCTTCGCACACATCGTCAGCATCACCGCCGGGGTGCCAGATATAGAACTCCATGTAGCAGGAGAGGGTCGACTTGCGGATGTCCTGAGCAATCTCACGCAATATTTGATCGGGTCTGCTGAGCAGGGTCATCCGGTTGCCGGAGAGCATCGGCATGGCAAGCCGCCCCTGGATCAGGTCATGCAGCGGCTGGGCCTTCTCCCCCACTTCGCAGCAGTGCTGGGGGAAGAGACGAGCCAGCTGGCGGATCCAGATGGCGTAAGGGCGATACATGGCTTGCGCCCGCTCACCGCGGCGGCGCCCCAGCTTGATCTCGCCAAACAGGACGTAGAAACCAACCCCGGCAAAGGGAATGGCATAGATGAGGGCCAGCCAAGCCAGCGATACCCCGATGGGGCGCCGCTTCATCACCACCCGAATTGAAACACCGGTGACGATAACGGTGTGAAACAGCAGCAGTAACCAGCCGAGAAAACGGGAAAACAGCAGGTGGAGATCGTATTCGAGACCGTCGAGCAACGGAAACTCCTTCTAATCGACAAGGGGCGGTGGGCAGATCCCACACGGCAGGAATGGTATGCTGTAGGGCAAATCCATTCTATCAGGTCGCACGCATGATTCTGCAATCTATGCTGCTCAGCCTGGCCATGCTAGGCCAAGGCTCATATGACATCAATGAGCAACAGATAAACCAGTACCTGCAATCCCAGGTTCAAGTCGACAAACAGCTGGAACTGCCAGGTATCATCAAGGCCCATGTGAAACTTGAGCAGAGCGATGTTCAGCTCGGTCGCCAGCGCCCGGATACCGCCCGGGTCTATGGCAAAGGCAAACTCAAGATAGCCCTGCCCGACAATACCGAATATGACGCTCGCCTGCAGATGACCTATGAAGCAAGACCCCGTTACGACAAGAGCCAGAGTGCCCTGTTTCTCGACAACATGAAACTGGTGGAGTACAAGCTGGAGCCGGAGGCGGCGGAGAAGAAGTTTGGTCTGATGCTCGGCATGCTGCTGCAAAGCATGGAAAAAAGGCTGGAGAGCCAGCCCGTCTACAAGCTCAATGACAAGGATCCGCAGCAGGCCTGGCTCAAAGAGAATCTGTTGGGGCTGGAGTTGTCACCGGGCAAGATCCATCTGCTTACCAAAGAACGCTGAACCCCACGTTCAATTCGGGAGGGGCTGGGTGGTATCCCGCACCAGCAGCTCCACCTGATAACCCTGTTGTTGTTGCCGTTCAAAAAGAGAGAAGAGAGAGCCTCGCAATCTGTGCAATGGCAGATCGGCAAAACCGGCTTTGATGTAGAAGGGTTTCTCGAATGGCAAGGCCTGACACACCACCGGCTTGTCGTCGAGTCCGTCGCAGGCATGCTGCAGCAGGCGTGATCCCAGCCCTAGCGACTGATAGTGGGGCAGCAGACGAAAGCCACACAGATGGTAGAAATCCTCTTCATCCCGCACCCTGACAGCCCCGACCAGCCAGTGAGCATCACGCACGACAAAGATCCGCTCGGCCAGGTCCGGCACGTAGTGGGAGAAGGTCGTTTCGTAATAGTCCCTGATCAGAGAGAGGTCGGCGTCACAGTACTCTTCGAAGGTGAGTTCCATCGCCAGCGAGCTTGCCACAAACAAATCCTTTTGCAATCAATGATTAGTGCCATGTGGTTGCTGCTAATCCGACCAGATGACGAGAGCAAGATAGCACGCCTTTCATTAACAAAAAAGTCGATATCCACAAGAGGCCTGCGACAGCAGAAGCGCTCTGCTGCACGCCGTGATCCCGCTCACCTGCCGGCAACACTCACCCTGTTTTCCCGCTTGTTCTGCCCCCCTCATGATGCTTTACTCAACACACGCATAGAGGAAGGAGTTTGCGGTTTGAAAGCATGGAAGCTGGCAGGCCATATGTTGTTGATTCCCTTGGCTGGGTGGTGCGAAGCGCCGCCTCCTGCCGAGGTGGTTTTTCTGTCGGCAGCCCCCGTTCCGCCGCTACGCCTGCCACTTGCAACCCCGGAACCCGAACCACAGGCACAGGCACAGGCACAGGCACAACAGGGGAACAAGCAGATCCATGTCTACAAGTCGGTGCAGAAGAACGGCGTGATCCGCTACTCGGACATGGTGCCGGAGCAGGGCAACTACGAACTGCTGCTCTTTAACGACTGCTTCGCCTGTGACCCGAAATCGGACGTCAACTGGCACACTACCGGGCTGTTTCTCTATGACTACGCCAGCACTATCAAGGCGGCGGCAGACACCTATCACGTAGAACCAGCCCTCATCCGGGCACTCATCCACGCCGAATCGGCCTTCAATCCCATGGCGATTTCTCGCAAAGGTGCCATGGGTCTTACTCAGCTGATGCCGGAAACGGCGCGGGAGCTAGGGGTTGGCAATGCCCTGCTGGCAGAGCAGAACATCTTCGGCGGGGTAAAATACCTGGCGGGATTGCTCAAGCAGTATGACGGCAACATAGCGCTGGCTACCGCAGCCTATAACGCGGGTGCTGGCGCCGTGCAAAAACATGGCGGCATTCCCCCCTACGCCGAAACTCGCGCCTATGTGGAGCGTGTCCAGCTGCTGCATCAGCGATACAAAGAGATGCTGCAGGCCAAGGGGCTCTAGGTCCTCAGGTTTTTCCCACCGCCAGAAAACAAAAAACACGCCCTTGGGCGTGTCGATACCACACTTTGTTTCGCGAACGATTACTTCTGCTCAGCCGCCACCAGGCGATAAGCCAGCGCACCCAGAATGGCACCGACAATCGGGGCAACCCAGAACAGCCACAGCTGGCCGATAGCCCAGTCACCGACAAACAGCGCAACACCGGTACTGCGGGCAGGGTTGACCGAGGTATTGGTCACCGGAATGCTCACCAGATGGATCAGGGTCAGGCACAGGCCGATGGCAACCGGAGCAAGTGCGGCCGGCGCACGGCTATCGGTAGCCCCCATGATGACGAACAGGAAGAAGCCGGTCATCACAGCTTCGCACACCAGTGCCGCCATCATGCTGTAGCCGCCCGGGGAGTGCTCACCGTAACCGTTGGAGGCAAAGCCGGCGGAAAGATCAAAACCGGCCTGGCCACTGGCAATCACATAGAGTACGGCAGCAGCGGCAATTGCCCCCAGCACCTGAGCCACTATGTAAGAGAACACGCCGGAAGCCGGAAAACGACCGCCAGCCCACAGACCGATGGTGACTGCCGGGTTGAGATGGCAACCGGATATATGGCCGATGGCATACGCCATGGTCAGCACGGTCAGGCCAAATGCCAGTGATACGCCCAAGAGGCCGATCCCTACATGGGGGAAGGCTGCAGCCAGCACGGCACTGCCACAACCTCCCAATACCAGCCAGAAGGTTCCCAAAAACTCTGCTGCTACAGGTTTCACACTATGTCTCCCGATAAGATGAGATAAAAAGGCCCACAAAGGGGCCATGCGTTAACACGCGCAGCATTATGGGAGGAGCAATGGCCGATGCGAACCCGGTTACCAGTCGGCAGAAAATGTGATTTAAGTCACAATTAGTTGATTAATAGAGATATTTGTCAGTAGCGAGCGACAAAGAGGCTGTTGCCAACAAGGAGCCTCATGCGACAACTTGTGACTCCAAAGACCTGTTCTGTCTATTTGTTGTTCAACCATTCAGGGCCACACCAGCGGATCACTTGATCGGCGAAAATCGGCTAACCACCTGACCCTGATGCTCAATCCACTCCATGAACATGGCGACTGGACGGGCATAGACAGTGCCATCCTGTTCCGACTGATAGATCACCAGCTGCTCGCCTGTCTCGGTATGGCTGGCCAGGGTCAGCACCTGATAGTAACCCCCCTTGAAGTGACGATAGCGACCGGGTGTGGGTGCATGCATGGGATACCTCTGCAGATGGAACAGGACGGGAAAGGAGAAATATGCGCTGGCCAGTGCCAGTTGTATCAGCTTTTTCTCGTCGGAAATGACGATGAAGAGGCTTTTTTACACAAGCCAATCGTGCCAGAGAGCGTGAAGATTTCAACACAGTAGAGTAGCTTTGTTAATCACTCCCCCATCTTTCACTGGTGAACCTTGCCAAGCACAAACGATCGTGCTGAATTTAACCTTTTAATAACTCTGTTTTGGGGCTAAAAATCAGGAATTTCTACTAAAAAGAAGATTGTTCTAGCATTCAATTCTGTGAAGAATAGGGGAAAAGATATTTGATACTAAAACCGCCTTTTTCGCCAACGCGTCCCTGTGGGGAAGGAATCACTGTCACCATGTTCACTATCGACAAGTCGCACAAGCTCGACGATGTCTGCTATGACATCCGCGGCCCGGTGCATAAAGAAGCTCGCCGTCTCGAAGACGAAGGCCACCGCATTCTCAAGCTCAACATCGGCAACCCGGCCCCGTTCGGCTTTGATGCGCCGGAAGAGATCATCAAGGATGTGATCCTCAACATGCCCCAGAGCCAGGGCTATTGCGACTCCAAGGGGCTGTTTTCTGCCCGTAAAGCGGTGATGCAGTACTACCAGCAAAAAGGGATGCGCAAGGTCGACATCGACGACATCTACATCGGCAATGGCGCCAGCGAGCTGATCGTGATGGCGATGCAGGCGCTGCTCAACAACGGCGACGAGATGCTGGTGCCCTCCCCTGACTACCCGCTCTGGACTGCCGCCGTCACTCTCTCCGGTGGCCATGCGGTGCACTATCGCTGCGACGAAGGGGCCGACTGGTATCCGGATCTCGATGACATCCGCTCCCGCATCACCCCGCGTACCCGCGGCCT
Organism: Aeromonas sp. HMWF016; assembly: GCF_963878195.1. NCBI lineage: Bacteria > Pseudomonadati > Pseudomonadota > Gammaproteobacteria > Aeromonadales > Aeromonadaceae > Aeromonas > Aeromonas sp. HMWF016. The sequence continues at coordinate 23,899 of NZ_CAWNWX010000051.1, read as the reverse complement.
GGTGCTGATCAACCCCAACAACCCGACCGGTGCCGTCTACGGCAGCGAGTTTCTGCTGGAGGTGATCGAGATCGCCCGCCAGCACAACCTCATCATCTTCGCCGACGAGATCTACGACAAGATCCTCTACGACGATATCTCCCACACCAGCGTCTGCACCCTGTGCGACGATGTGATGGTGGTGACCTTCAACGGCCTCTCCAAGGCTTACCGTGCCTGCGGCTTCCGTCAGGGCTGGATGGTCATCACCGGTCCCAAAGGGCGTGCCCGCGGTTACATTGAAGGGCTGGAGATGCTGGCCTCCATGCGGCTGTGTGCCAACGTGCCGATGCAGCACGCCATCCAGACCGCCCTTGGCGGCTATCAGAGCATCAACGAGCTGATCCTGCCGGGTGGTCGCCTGCGCAAACAACGGGACAAGGCGTGGGAGCTGCTCAACGACATCCCCGGGGTCTCCTGCGTCAAGCCCAAGGGGGCGCTCTACATGTTCCCCCGCCTTGACCCCAAGGTGTACGACATCCGCGACGACCAGAAGATGGTGTTCGACCTGCTGCAACAGGAGAAGCTGCTGCTGGTGCAGGGCACCGGCTTCAACTGGCCGGCGCCGGATCACTTCCGGCTGGTGTTCCTGCCCCGCGAAGAGGAGCTGGAGGATGCCATCGGCCGCCTCGCCCGCTTCCTCAAGGGCTACAAGCAGTAAGCAAGGCTCATGAAAAAGGCTCCCGCGGGAGCCTTTTTGTTATCTGTCGTTGTATTCGTACCATCAACCGTGCAGCAGGGCACCGGCCACCAGCACCGCCATGGTGATGAGGGCTACACCGATGATGAAGGGCAGCACCCAGCGCACGAAGCGATCGTAGGGGATCTTGGCGAGCGCCAGCCCCGCCACCAGATGGGCGGCGGTGGGGGCAAACAGGTTGATCCAGCCGGAGGCGGACTGATAGGCGGTGATCACCAGATCCCGCGAGATGCCGGAGAAGTCCGCCAGCGGCCCCATCAGCGGCATGGAGACAGTCGCCAGCCCCGAGGTGGAGGGGATGAAGAAGCTAAGGATGATGTGCACCAGATAGGCCATCAGGATGAACACCGACGACGACAGCCCGCTCACCAGCCCCTCGGCCCAGTGCAAAATGGTGTCGATGATGACGCCATGCTCCATCACCACATAGATGCCGCGTGCCACCGCCACCACCAGCGCCACCCCGATGAGATCACGAGCCCCGTTGAGGAAGGTCGCCACATAGTTGGACTCCGGCATCCGGTTGATCAGCGCGATCAGGATGGAGGCACTGAAGAACAGGGTGGAGAGCTCGTCAAACCACCAGCCCAGGGTGGGCAGCAGATCGATGCCCAGATCCGCCCAGGGCACCACCGCATAGATCATCAGCAGGAAGGTGCCAAAGAAGACCAGCATGGTGAGCTTCTGCTTGCCGGTGAAGGCGAGGTTGCCGCTCTTCATCTGGGAGAACTCGTCGTCATAGACGATATCGGCCAGCACCGAGCGGGACTTGTCCTGCTGCACCTGCTTGGCGTAGCGCATCACGAACCAGGAGGCGAAGATCACCAGCAACAACCACTGGATGACCCTAAGGCCAATCCCCTCACCGATGGGAATACCGGCAAAACCGGAGGCGATGCCGGTGGCAAACGGGTTGACGGTGGAGGCGAGCACCCCGACCCCGGAACCGAGCAGGATAATCCCCGCCGCCACCATGCGATCAAAGCCCGCAGCCATCATCACCGGCACGATCAGTGCCCAGAAGGCCACCGTCTCCTCCGCCATGCCGAAGGTGGAACCGCCAAGAGCAAACAAAGCGATCAGTACGGGAATAAGCAGCCGCTCGCGTCCGGCAAAGCCGCGCACGATGGCCCCCACCCCTGCATCCAGTGCCCCGCTCTGCATGGTCACAGCCAGAAAACCGCCGATGATGAGCACGAACAGCGCCACATCGGCCGCCTTGTGGAAGCCCTGGATGGGCGCCTTGAGCACATCGAATACCCCCTGCGGATGAGAGGGAAGCTCGGTGTAGCTGCCGGGCACCGGCAACAGTCGCTCGTCGCCGCTGTAATCAGCCACGGCCGCTGCCGCCACCGGCTGCTGGGTCTTGGCCGTCACATAGTTGTATTTGCCCGCCGGCAGCACCCAGGTGAGGGCCGCCATCAGGGCGATGATGATGAAAAGCAGGGTATAGACAGTGGGGAGTTGGCGCTTTTTGGGCGCTTCATTTGGAGTGGTCATAGCTTCCGTACCTCGGCAATGCCGTCATGTGATCCGATCACCGCCAGACTAGCGGGTTTGATATGGGAAAAAGGTGATCGCTGATAATAAAATTCCGTAACTTAGCGGTATTTTTGCCAAAAAAACAGGGCCCCGCGGGGCCCCGTTTTCACTTGAGTCAGACTCAGAGCTCGACCACGTCGAATTTCACGTCCGGATTCACATCCGCATCGTAATCGACCTCGTCCAGACCGAAACCGAACAGGCGCAGGAACTCCTGCTTGTAGCCGGTGTAATCGGTCAGATCGGAGAGATTCTCGCTGGTGATGGATGGCCACAGGTCACGGCAGGTCTGCTGCACGTCTTCGCGCAGTTCCCAGTCATCCATGCGGATGCGGGCCTGATCGTCCAGCGCCATATCGGAAGCGTAGAGACGGGTGCGCATCATGCGATCCACCTGCTCCATGCAGCCTTCGTGAATGCCCTTCTCCTTCATGATCTTGAAGGCCATGGAGATGTAGAGCGGCATCACCGGAATGGCGGAGGAGGCCTGAGTCACCACGGATTTCAGCACAGCGACATGGGCAGTACCGCCCTTGGCAGCCAGATCGCCACGGATGGCGGCAGCGGCGCGATCCAGATCTTCCTTGGCGCGCCCCAAGGTGCCATGCCAGTAAATTGGCCAGGTCAGATCGGTACCGATGTAGGAGTAAGCTACGGACTTGGCGCCGTCAGCCAGCACGCCGGCATCGCGCAGGGCGGCCATCCACAGCTCCCAGTCCTGACCGCCCATGACGGTGATGGTGTTCTGGATCTCTTCCTCGTTCGCCGGCTCGACGGTGGCGGTGATGATCTGATCCTTGTTGGTATCGATGGCGGTAGTGGTGTAGACCTCGCCGATCGGTTTCAGAGCAGAGCGCACCACTTCGCCGGTTTCCGGCATCTTGCGCACCGGAGAGGCCAGGGAGTAGACCACCAGATCAATCTGACCCAGATCTTGCTTGATGAGCTCGATCACCTTGGCGCGGCACTCGTTGGAGAAGGCATCGCCATTGACGCTCTTGGCGTAAAGGCCTGCCTCTTTGGCAGCCTTGTCGAAGGCTGCGGAGTTGTACCAGCCGGCGGTACCGGTCTTGGACTCGGTGCCCGCTTTTTCAAAGAAGACGCCGAGGGTGGCGGCGCCGGAGCCAAAGGCGGCAGCAATGCGGGAGGCCAGACCATAACCGGTGGAAGCGCCGATCACCAGCACCTTCTTGGGACCATTCTCGATGGTGCCCTTGGCTTTGGTATAAGCAATCTGGCGACGAACATTGGCTTCACAGCCAACCGGGTGAGTGGTGGTGCAGATAAAGCCGCGAACCTTGGGTTTGATAATCATATGGGGTCTCGGATCCGTTTAATGGATGAAATCGGGGCATAAGATACCTCATCTTGCCGCGATAAGGTGCTCTGATGTGTTGAACGGCGGCAAAAATCCACAAGCCCACGACAGAAATGAAAGAGAAATAGCCTCCTCACTTACGCCAGATGTGCCCCATGGCAGCAATCCGATAGCCGCGCCGGGCTTATGTTGCCACGCCTCTTATGCCGGCGCTTGCCACAAGCCGCTTGCCTGCCCATGACTGACATATACTTGGACAACATCGTGGCGCTGGATGATTGTCCCAACGGGGCGGAGGTAACATGACCAGATGTTGGCAAAGATGCTTGTTGTGGGCGGCTGTGGCACTGTTTGCAGCCAGTGAGGTATCAGCCAAACCGACTGTCGGCATGGTACTGAAATCGGTCCGCAACGAGTTTTTCATCGAGATGGCGAAGGGGGCGGAAACCTATGCAAAAGCCCACCCAGACGCCCTGACACTACAACTCGAAGGCATCCAGCAGGAGGTGGATGTCACAGGTCAGGAGGCAATCATCCGCAAAATGATCGGCCAGAAAGTGGATGCCCTGGTGGTGGTACCGACCGATTCGGTCGCCATGCTGCCCGTCCTGATGGAGGCGATCCGCGCTGGCATTCTGGTTATCAACATGGACAACAAGCTCGATGACAGGGCGCTGGTGCTGGAAGGGGTCAATGTCCCCTTCGTCGGCCCAAGCAACTTTGCCGGCGCGCGCAGTGTCGGCGAATATGTTGCCAAAAAACTCCCTGCGGGCAGTAAAGTCGGGCTGATCGAGGGCCCCCCCGGTGCCATCAACAGCCGGGCTCGCAGTGACGGATTCCGGGCCGCCCTGCGCGCAGCAGACATGGTTGTCGCCGGCGTGCGCAGCGGCTATTGGGACACAGCTCAGGGCAAGAGCGCCACTATCGATCTCCTCAAGGCAACCCCGGACGTCAAGGCGCTGCTCTGCGGTAACGACAATATGGCTATCGGTGCCGCCCAAGCCTTGGCTGAGCTGGGGCTCAAAGGCAAGGTGCTGATCGGTGGCTATGACAATATTCCGGGGATCCACCCCTATCTCAGCGATGGCTCTGTGGTGGCAACCGCTGACCAGTATCCGGGCAAACAGGCACAATATGCGCTCGACCTCGCCCTAAAAGCGCTGGCGCAGAAAATAACGCAAGCCGATCTGCCCGGCATAGTGCAAACCCCTGTGGAGCTGGTCACACATCCTTAGGAGGCTAGATGAAGGGGTGGTGGGTATTGCTGCTATTGTGGTGCCAACTTGCATCGGCCGGGCCAGTGCTAAACATCTATGCCGATGCCTACCCCCCTTTCATTCAGGTTACCGGAGAAAAGCTGAGCGGCCCTTATGTCGATGTCTTTGCCCGCTTGGCCAAGCAGCAAGGGATAGATATTAATTTGCAAGCCAAGCCCATGCGGCGTCTGCTCAAGATAGTGGCCACCGAGCCAAACAGCTGCGGGCTTGGCGTGCACTTCTCGGCTGAAAATGCCGAAACCCTGCGCTACGTTGCGCGCATCGCCCCCATCACCCTCGCAGTCTACGCCCGGCAGGAAACTATTCCCCCCCTGAGCAACATAGAGGCACTGCGCAACTACCGGATTGGTGCCATCGATGTGGCAGAGCTGAGGGAGCTGCTTGATAACGCAGCGATCCGCTACGAGCTGCTGCCCAAGGCCAGTCTGGGGATCGCCATGCTGCAGGCCGGGCGCTTCGACCTGTTGATTAGCGACGAGCTCCCCGAGCTGATCACCTCCCCCAGACATAAAAACAGGCTTCAGCGAGTGATGATCCTTGCCCGGGTGGAAAGGTGGCTAGCCTGCCATCCACAACTCCCGCCCGACACAGTGAAACGCCTGCGCGCATCGCTCTCCCTTGGAGTCTTTGGCGATGCCATGGCCGATATCTGGCAAGGGTATGGTTTGAGCTCGGTATATGAAGGGGTCAAACGGGAGTGGATTGTTATTCCCTGACCACATCCCTATTCAACCTTCTCTCGCGGCCAACTTCAGCAATGTCAGCACAGGTTTCCTCTCCTGCTTTCGCTCTCTCCCACCTTTCACCTCGAGCTATCAATGGTGCCCCCCGCTTGAGGCAGTCAGCAGGCTATCCGGGTGATCTTGCCCGCTTGCAGCTTGTAGAAGGCATCCTGCGGCAACTCCTGAGCCCAGATCGCCGCTTCTTCGAGGTCGGCATAGACGCCACGCAGCATGGCGCCGAGCAGACCGTGGGAAATGACGATGGCGCGCTCGGCGACCTTCGGGTCCAGCAGCCACTGCTGGGCGCGACGCTGAATGCTGAGGACGCTCTCGGCCCCCGGCGCCTGCAGATACCAATCGCCCTTGCCGGTATCGAGTTCAGGGTGAGCCTGGCAGAGCTCGGGGATCCGGCACCCTTCCCACTCCCCCATGCCGAGCTCCATCAGCCGCTCATCCCAGATGATGCGATCGGCGGGCAAACCCAACTGCTCGCACACCAGCAGGGCGGTCTGACGGGCGCGCCCGAGCGGGCTGGCATAGACACTCCAGCGGGCGGGATCGGCCAGCTCGTCTCGTAACCGCAATCCCATGGCAATAGCTTGCGCTTCGCCCTTCTCGGTCAGATCGGAGTTGCAGCGTCCCTGCAGGCGCTGTTCGGCATTGAAAAGGGTCTGGCCATGGCGCAGCAGATAGATGATTCGTGACATGTGATTTCCTGCTGATTCAACGAGATGGGAACAAAGCGACAACCCGAGTGGTGCGGTAACGGCTTTCATTGCCCATGCAGGGGAACGCACAGCCAGCGTTACGGCCTGTGACTCTGGCTGTTGTCGCTTGTGCAGAGTATGGGGAGGCAGGTGTCATGCACCTACCCCTTCTTGATCTCCCGCAGGTAGCGGTAGATGGAGTGAACCGAGATGCCGAGCTGACGCGCGGCGATCTGGGCACTGTCTTTAAGCTCGAAGATCCCCATGTCGTGCAGCTGATTGACGATAACCCGGGTCTTCTGGGAGGGCGGCACGGCCTCATTGCCACGCACCTCGGCACTGACAGTATCTATGGTGCTGTTGAGCGCTTCGTCGATGTTACGGGCAAACACCTCGGGGGTAGCGTGGTTCTCGCTGGCATGCATGCACTCGGGCATCATGGCGCGCAGCACGGATTGCAGCGGGGCATCCATGTCGGTGTTGATGCAGAGCAGTCCGATCGCCTTGTGCTCCCCGTTGCGGATGACAGTGGTGAGCGAACGCAGGGTCTTGCCGGTCGCACACTTGGTCATGTAGGGGTTGGAGATATCCTGCCCGCTCTTGAGCTTGATCATCGCGAGGTTGGTAATGGGGGCGCCGACGCTGCGGCCGGTGATATGACCGTTGGCAATCTTGATGATCGAGGGGTTGCGCACATCCAGACTGTGGAGCAGCACCTCGGTGTGCTGACCATACATGGCGGCGATGCCATCCACGATGATCTCCATCGATTTGAGGATCTGGAAATCGTTCTGACTCAACTCTTGCAGCTTCACATTCGGACCTTCTTGCAAGGGCTGCTGCCGGGCGATGAACGCAGGGCAGCAGCCGACAGGGACACTCAGGCGGACATGATATCAATAATGGTGCTGTCTGTGGCAGACATGCCATCCTTCACCATCTGACCCACGTTGCGAATGGTCTGATCCACGTTGTCGGAAACAATCCCCTGCCCCGACACCGAGTGGCTGTTGAGCGCCATCAGGAAGCCACGTACCGCCGCGCCGGAGGAGGTACTCACCTTCATGGCGCAGGAGGCTTTGGCTCCGTCACACACCATGCCGGCACTGTCGCTCAGCACGTTCTGGATGGCATAGCAGGATTGCTCGAAGCTGCCGCCCGCCAGATAGACCATGGCCATGGCGGCTGCTGCGCTGGTCACGGTATTACCGCAGAAGGCCGACAGCGGCGGATAGTGGGACTTGATATAGATGGCGCCCAGATGGCTCATGATGAGGGCGCGAGCCAGCTGCTCTTCACTGGCACCATAGCGCTCGGCAATCACCATCACCGGGATGGTGGCGGCAATGCCCTGGTTGCCGCTGCCAAAGTTGCTCATCGCCGGCAGGGTCGCCCCTCCCATGCGGGCATCGGAGGCGGCCGCCGTCATCATCACGATGCGGTTCATCACATCCTCGCCGATAAGACCGGCATCGATGTTCTGCTGCATGGTACGACCGATCTCGAGACCATAGGGGTTGTTCATCCCCTCGGCAGAGAGCTTGCCGTTGAGCTCGGAGGCCTTGAGGATGAACCTGATCTGCTCGAACTCCACCTGGGTGGCGAATTCATAGATGGCGGCGATGCTGATATCCACGCCATCGCAGATGGCACCGGTGGCGCCGCTCTGGCTCTGATCGGCGGTGAAGGTCACTTCGCCATCGCGACGCTGCTCGACGATGCGGGTATGACCACCGCACAGGGTCACTTCGGCGCTGTGCTCTTCACCGTTTTCATCAGAGCCATAAACTGTCACGCGGCAGAAGATAAACTCGGGGGCGGCGGTGCGGCTAACCAGCACGCCACCGGCATCGATCAGGGCTTGGGCACGGGCCACCTGATCTGCGGTGATGGCGGCCAGCACCTCCAGCCCGCCATCGGCATTGCCACCAAGGGCGCCGGCTGCGGCGGCGATAGCCAGACCAATCTTGCCAGTACCCGGCACATAGACACCCATCGAGTTCTTGTAGAGATTATCCGACACCGCCACCTCGATACGACGCGGTGCGCAGCCCAGTTGCCGGGCGGCGACTGCGGCGGCATAAGCGGCGGCGATAGGCTCGGTACAGCCCAGCGCCGGTTTGACAACCTGTTGAATAATCTGCAGATACTGCTGCCACGCTTGTTTCATTGATTGAACCTTTCTCTATCCCTTAACGAGCGATATGGGCGATCGCTTCCACTTCAACCTTGACGCCCATCGGCAGATCCTTCACCGCGAAGCAGCTGCGCGCCGGACAATCTTTCTGGAAATAGGCTTTGTAAACCTCGTTAAACGCGGCAAAATCGCTGATCTCGGCGAGATAGCAGGTAGTCTTGAGGACTGTCTCCAGCGAGCCGCCGCCCGCCTCCAGCACCGCTTTCAGGTTTTCGAGTGCCTGACGACTCTGTGCCTCAATGCCGCCGGCAACCACGCCGCCCTGCTGTTTGCATACCGGCAGCTGGCCGGAGGTAAAGATGAGGTCGCCATAGGCAGTGCCATGGCTGTAAGGTCCGATGGCGTCGGGAGCCGAGGCCGCAGTGATGATTTTTTTCATGTTACCCACTCCGTAATTGCAATTATTTTTGCATTTGCAGCTCTGCTTTCGCTCAACATTATTTGCTTTTTATTTTATCCATTCAACAAAAAGATAGAAAATGGCGTAGAAAGGCATCTTTAGGTCTCATAGTAAACCGTGATCACCCTCCTGATTTGAATAAAAGAGAGCGCGGACGCATTGTTTGCAACGCATTCATTCAACTATATTTGCGCCCGCTCTCACCCTTATAACGACAAGAAGGTTCTAATGGACGCGCATAGCACCACACTCAACGGCCCCATGATGGGCACTCTGGAATGGAAAGAGGCGGTTCGCTTCGACAGCACCGACTGGGGCTGGATCATCATGAGCATCGGCATGGCCATCGGCGCGGGGATCGTCTTCCTGCCGGTGCAGGTGGGGCTGATGGGCTTGTGGGTCTTTCTGCTCTCGGCGGTAATAGGCTATCCGGCCATGTATATGTTCCAGCACCTCTTTATCAACACCCTGGCCACCTCGCCGGAGTGCAAGGATTACCCCAGCGTCATCACCGGCTACCTTGGCAAGAACTGGGGTGTGCTACTCGGCGCCCTCTATTTTGTGATGCTGGTGATCTGGGTCTTCGTCTACTCCACCGCCATCACCAACGACAGCGCCTCCTTCCTGCAGAGCTTTGGCGTCACCGACGGCCTGCTCTCGGAAAATCCCCTCTACGGCCTGCTGCTTATTTGTGGTCTGGTGGCGCTGGCCTCGCGCGGCGAAAACCTGCTGTTCAAGATCTCCACCTTTATGGTACTGACCAAGATCAGCGTGGTGGCCGTGCTCGGCCTGATGATGGTGGACAAGTGGGATGCGGCCAACATCACCGCCATGCCCGCTGCCGGTGACTGGGTGAAGGATGCCATCATCATGCTCCCCTTCACCCTCACCTCCATCCTCTTTATCCAGAGCCTGAGCCCCATGGTGATCTCTTACCGTTCGCGGGAGAAATCGCTGGAAGTGGCCCGCTTCAAGGCGATGCGCGCCATGAACATCGCCTTCGGCATCCTGTTTGTGGTGGTGTTCTTCTACGCAGTCTCCTTCACCCTGGCCATGGGTCACGAGCAGGCGGTCAAAGCCTCTGAAGAGAACATCTCCGCGCTCGCCATGGTCGCCCAGGGGATGCCGGGCCAGACCCTCAAGCTGCTCAGCCTCACCCTCAACATCTTCGCCGTAATGACTGCTTACTTCGGTGTCTACCTCGGTTTCCGTGAAGCCTGTCAGGGGCTGGCGATGAACCTGCTGCGCCGGGTGCTGCCGGACAACCGCATCAACCGGGATCTGGTGGGCAAAGGGATCATGGTGTTTACCGTCATGCTCTCCTGGGGGGCCATCGTGCTCAACGCCCCGGTACTGAGCTTCACCTCCATCTGCAGCCCCATCTTCGGTATGGTGGGTTGCCTCATCCCTGCCTATCTGGTCTATCAGGTACCGGCGCTGCACAAGTACAAGGGCACTTCCCTCTACATCATCATCGTCACCGGCCTGCTGCTCTGCGTCTCGCCCTTCCTGGCGTTCAACTGATTGGCCTGAAAGCCAAATTGCCAACAGACGGGCCACCTTCGGGTGGCCCGTTTTCATTGCTATTGCGCTGGTAACAGAACAAAAAGCCAAGGGGATCACAACTTCCCCCTCTCCCTGACCGAAGTACAGCGGCGAGGAGTAATATTCAGACATAACCGCATGCACCCGTCTTTTCGGGTATCGAGGCCTCATATGAAATGGATTTTCAACCCGGCTATCAGGCTGGGGAACCAGCTCTCCTTCAAATACAAATTTCTGCTCTGGTCCTGTCTGATGCTGCTGCCGCTTGCCTACAGCATGGCCAACCTGCTGGGACGGCTGCAGGATGACAACGAACAGGCCCGCAAGGAGCTGGCCGGTGTCATCAATCTGGCCACCGTGCCCGCCATCGAACAGGCGCTGCTGACCCACCGCAATCTCGTCACCCAGCACGCCTACGAACAGAACCCGGTGGGAGAGGATAAGGTCAAAGCCGCCGCTCAAGCGGTGGAGGATAGTCTGCGCGCCTTCGCCGATACCCGTCAGGAGAATCCCGCTTTCGACGCCCTCAAACAGGGGTGGGCAGCCCTGCAGAGCGAAGGGAGCAAGCTGGAAGTTGATCAAAGCAATCTGCGCCACGACAAGCTGCTGACCGAAGTGCGCCACCTCTACAAGAACATCACCGCCGCCAGCAGCCTGATACAGGATCCGGCGCTCGGCACCTATTACATGGTGATCCTCACCAGCGAACGGCTGCCGCAACTGCGCGACCTGCTGGCTCAGGTGCGGGATCGCGCCGCCACCATCGCCGACTTCGGCCTGTTTCAGGCGGAAGGGTACAGCGGCCTGCGTTTTCGCCTCGACCTCATCAACGCCACCCTGCAGGAGCTGGAAGCCGATCTGACCCTGCTCTACCAGATTGAACCCGCCTATCGGGCCGAGCTGGGCCAGCAGACCGATGCCCTGCTGCAACAGGTACGTCAGGGGGTCGATACCATGGAAAACAAGATGATGAAGGATCAGCTGGTGCAGCTCTCAACCAAGGAGGTGCTGGCGCTGGGAGATGGGCTCGATAACACCATCACCAAACTGGCAGGCCAGGTGCGCCAGCGGCTGGAAGCCGACCTGCATCAGCGCATGGCAGCCAACCAGCGCCATTTCTGGTGGGTCACGGCGCCACTGACCGCCATCCTGCTGCTCTATATCTACCTGATGATCGGCGCCTATCTCTCCCTGCGCGACACCGTTGGCCGGGTACGGGAGATCGCCGCCCGGGTCAACGCCCAGGATCTCAGCCAGCACATCGAGATCGTCGGTCAGGATGAGCTGGCCGCCATCAGCCGGGATTACAACGTCACGCTGGAGACCCTGCGTACCCTGATGCGGCGGGTACGGGAAAACGGCGTCACCGTGGTGGAGAGCGCCACCGAGATCGAGGATCGCACCTGCCGCTCCCAGGAGGTGATCGCCGCCCAGCAAGGGGAGACCCATCAGGTGGCCACCGCCATCAAGGAGCTGGCCGCTACTTCACAAGACATGGCGGGCAACGCCCTGCAGGCTGCCCGCATGACTCAGGAAGCCCAGCAGGTGGTGGGTCAGGGCGAGGCAGTGGTCGATCGCACTATCAAGGCGATCGACCATATCAACCGCGAGGTGCTACGCACCGCCGAGAGCATTGGTCAGCTGGAGCAGCAGTGCAGTCAGATTGGCGGCGTCATTAGCGTGATCCGAGGTATCGCCGAGCAGACCAACCTGCTGGCACTCAACGCCGCCATTGAGGCCGCCCGGGCGGGTGAACAGGGACGCGGCTTCGCCGTGGTAGCCGATGAAGTGCGCTCGCTGGCCAGCCGCACCCAGGGGGCCACCGTCGAGATCCAGCAGATGATTGAACAGCTGCAATCCGGCGCCCGCGCCTCGGTCAATGCCATGTCTGCCGCCAGTCACGAGGCGCAGGAAGGAGTCGGTCTCGCCCAGGAAGCCCAGCACGCTTTCGGCGCCATCACCGAGAAGGTGGATCGGATGGTCGATACCAATGCCATCATCGCCAGCGCCATCGAACAGCAGGGCGCTGTGGTCAACGAGATCGAGCGCAATGTGGTGCGCATCTCCGATGGCAGTGACGAGGCGCTGCAGGTAGCGAACGACGCGCGCGATGCCGCTCGCCAGATCCACCAGCTTACCGAGCAGCTGCGCAGCATGGTGCAGAGCTTCATCCTCTAAACCAGCCTGATCGGGTCAGCCATCAGTTAAAACCAGCCTCGTCGGGCTGGTTTTTTATGTTCAGATTCTGCCCTGCCCCCCCCAACAGGGTGACGAAAAAACCGTCATTCTGTTGCGTGCAAGAGTGCAGCCAGAGTAAGCTCGGACGCAATAAAAAGAGTCGAACGCTACCTCTTTCCTGCACAAGTACAAGATGCCGGCCAGAAAGTGGAAAAGCAGTTCGACCCGCGGAAGGTCACATCACGACAAACCCGTTCAGGCGAGGTATCGCAGATGGCGAAGTACCAGTTTTTCACCATGCCGGACTCCAACCGGCAGCACTACACCTTTATCGACATGGCCTCCCCCACCTTTCTGCCCGAAAAAGAGGCGCTGCTGGCGCAGGGATTCGAAGTCGAGGAGGATTTTATCGATGCTAGGAGTCCGCAAGAGGCGGTGGAGAAGTATCGCTCCAACTTCCTCTACGTGGCCGATGAAATAGGCAAATCAGACAGCAGCTACGCCTTTGCCGTTGCACTGATGGAGATGGGCAAGAGAGTGTTTGGCCGCAACACAGGCCATTAATTGTTAAAAAGGGCTGGCCATCGCGACCACAGATGCGATGGCCACTGGTTTAGCAACAGGCCAGCTGGCGGAGCATCTCGATAAGCTCCTCTTCGCTGCTCGGCTCGTAAGCAAGCTGCAGACACGGGGCCGCGCCTCCCATCAGCATGTAGACATTGGTGCTGCAGTGGTCGTAGTGATACCACTTACCATTGATGCAGACGTCGGTATAGCACCTCGGATCCCTTTCCAGTTCCATATTCACATCCTTTTGTTACATCTCCACAACATCACTTCTGACCGTAAGACAACCGACGACCGGGCATCTTGATACAGATCAAGATGTGTAGCGACTGCCAGTCAAGAAACCGAAAGGATGCAGGCAACAGCTTGAATCATGATAAGTAATGACTCTGTTTTAGAGCTGTTAAGCTTCCCGTCAGTCATGACAGCAACAATGGAATATATCGGCTGTTTAACCGACATACTGGGTAAACGGGATAAAAACAGGATGACTTGATGGCGAGTCCACATATAGACCTCAACCTTTTTCGGATCTTCGATCGCGTCATGACCGAAAAAGGGGTATCAACAGCAGCCAGCAGCCTGGATATGACTCCTGCGGCGATAAGCCAGGCCATTCGCCGCCTTAGCGACCAGATTGGCGAGCCACTATTTCTACGGGAAGGACGCGGGATAACACCAACCAGCCGGGCCCTCGCCCTGCACAGGGAGATCCGCACAGCCCTCAATACCATGGAGCGCTCCCTGCAACTCAATCAGGAGTTTGATCCCGGCACCAGTCAGCGCGTCTTTCGCATCGCCAGCCATCCGGACCTGGATCTGCTCCTGCTACCCAGACTCCTTGCCCATCTCGCCGCAACAGCACCTCACTGCCACGTCGAATCAGTCCCTAGGCTCTATGAGGAGCATCTTCGCCAGCAAGCCCTTCGCCAGCACAATATCGACCTGATACTGGCCAGCACTGCATTGGAAGAGAGCGGCTTTTTGAGCCAGCCACTGCTGAATCTGGAACTCAGAGTGGTGTGCCGTGCTGCACATCCCCGCATTGAACATCAGCTCGACTTCGAGACCTTCTTTGCCGAAGAACACGTGGTGTGGGACGTGAGACGCAAAGATGACTGGGTGATCCGCAGCCTGACCAGCAAGAACTTGCCACCACGCAAAATCGCCTATGAAAGCAACGCTCTGCTGACAGCACTCTCTCTGGTCAGTCAGACTGACTGGCTCTGTGTCACCAGCCAATGGCATCTGGCCATGATGCGCCAGCCACTTGCCCTCAAGGACTTTCCTCTCCCCTGGGACTCAACCCCCTGCCCCGTCTACATCAACTGGCATCAGAGTGCAAAACGAGACCCCGCACTCAGCTGGCTTATTCAACAGTTACAACTTCTCACCACAGCTGAACCCAATCGCAATGGTTTAACGCCTGCTTAACGATTGATTATTGCGAACTGCAATGATCGGGGATGCTGAACAAGTTACGCTAACTGCGTGTAAAAAGTGATGCATCCTCTCTTTCTTATATAAAGATGATTGTCAGATGCAACATTTATTAATTGATGTCGTATCAACGTCATCGATTAATCACATTTCTGATGACACTCATTCACCAACCAAAATAAAAACACCATAACATGATTAAAAAAATACTCCTGCCCCTATACATAGGTGTGGCTATGCCTGCCATCGCCAAATCATCAGACAATTCCGCACCATTACAGGATATGTCTGACCCACTTGCGGTATATAGCCAATGGGGAAGCGGCATTAGCGACGATGGTCTCAATCTGAAATTCGGCAACCAATATGACAGCGGTAGCCAAAACAAACGGGCTATGAATATCATCGAGGCAAAAGGGGTCATGGGCGAAGGCTTGGGCTGGTCTGATCATCAAAATCGTGACAACTCCCTCGACAGCCTGCGGCTACGCAATTTCACCATCAATACCGAGAGTGGCCTAGGCACCCAGCTGGATATTATCTACAACTTTGATGAAAGTTATCTGGCCGAACAGAACGCCTCTGTCTCCTATAGCCTGATTAAAGCACTGCCGTCCTGGGGTCCGCTTCAGCTATATCCTCTGGCTGGAATTGGTGCCAATATATCAATGAATCAATATATTGATAGTAATCGTAAACAGATCGATGCCGGTTATACCATTCCTGGCACTTTTTATCTCGTCGGCATGTATAGCAAACTGACTCTTAATGAAAAGTGGTGGTTAAATTACAACCCTATGTTTGCCAATACCCTTTCAGGCTCCGAATTTTATAAAGAGAACGCCTTTGGTGATGGCGAAAGCGCCGCGCTGTATCACGAAATAGCACTCTCCTATCAATATTCAGGTCGACTTAACTTCAGAACTTTCATCAACTGGAACAATATTGCCGGAATTGAGGAGGCAGCCTATCGACTGGAGTTCAATTACCAGTTCTGACACACCTTGCCAATTATGCCCGGCAATTTCAAATACGGCAGGCTGCAATCTCCTGACTACACTTAGCGCTGCCGCCCAACACCACTACCTCTGGAGTAATTCTGATGAAACCAAGGTTTTCAGCACCCACGGTCGTCACTCTATTGCTGTCCGGCGCCCTGCTTCTGCAGCCCGCCTGGGCAGTCATCAATCCCAAACCAGCTAGCGAATTTACCATCAAGGCGAACCAAGGTGTGCTGCATACCCTGCCGTTCAATGACAAGCAGGATTTCGAGGATGCCCAACGCGGATTCATTGCCAAACCCGATACCCTGACCATCAAGGATGACAAGGGCAACGTGGTGTGGGATCTGGAGCAGTACAAGACCTACATCGGGCTCGACAAGGCATCCCCTGACACCGTCAACCCCAGCCTGTGGCGCAACGCCCAGCTCAACATGCAGTACGGCTTGTTCAAGGTCACCGACAAGATTTACCAAATTCGCGGCTTTGACCTATCCAACATCACCTTTATCGAGGGTGACAAGGGGTGGATCGTCTTCGACCCGCTGATCTCGCCGCAAACGGCCAAAGCGGCACTGGCATTTATCAACAAGACGCTGGGCGAGCGTCCTGTCACCGCCGTAGTCTATAGCCACTCTCACGTAGATCACTACGGTGGTGCCGCGGGCCTGTTCAAGTCACCTGATGAGGCGAAGAAGAATGGCGTCGAAATCATCGCCCCTGAAGGATTTACCGAACATGCGGTATCGGAAAACGTCATTGCCGGCAACGCCATGGCTCGCCGCGCCGTCTACATGTATGGCGCCCTGCTGCCGCGCAACCCGCAGGGCGGCGTCAATGGCGGTCTGGGACAAACCACTTCCACTGGTGTCCCCTCACTGCTGTTGCCAACCCGCTTTATCACCAAAACCGGTGAAGCGCTGACGGTCGATGGCGTCAGGATGGTCTTCCAGATGACCCCAGGCACCGAGGCTCCCGCCGAGATGAATACTTGGTTCCCGGATAGCAAGGCTCTCTGGATGGCAGAAAATACCACCAATACCATGCACAATATTCTTACCCTGCGTGGTGCTCAGGTGCGCGATGCGCTGAAATGGTCGAGCTTTCTCAATGAAACCATCGAAACCTGGGGGGCACAGGCCAATGTCAAATTCCAGAGTCACCACTGGCCACGCTGGGGCAATGCCAACATAGTCGACTACTTCAAAAAGCAGCGTGACCTCTACAAATACATCCATGACCAGTCGGTACGCCTGATGAACATGGGCTACACCGGTGAGGAGATCTCCGAGCAGATCACCCTGCCGCCCGAGCTTAACAACTTCTGGCCTAACCGCGGTTACTACGGCACCCTGCGCCACAACAGCCGCGCCGTCTATCAGCGCTATATGGGCTGGTACTCCGGCAACCCCTCCGATCTCGACAACCTGCCCCCAGAAATGGTCGGCCCCAAATATATCGAGTTCATGGGGGGCGAGCAGGAGGTACTGAAAAAGGCCAAGGCCTCATTCGACAAGGGGGAATATCGTTGGGTCGCGGAAGTGCTCAAGCATCTGGTGTTTGCCAACCCGAACAACACAGAGGGCAAGCTGCTGCTGGCAGATGCACTGGAGCAGCTGGGCTATCAGGCTGAATCCGGCCCGTGGCGCTCTGTCTATCTGCAAGGGGCTTATGAGCTGCGCAATGGCGTGCCTACTGCTGGTGGCACCGTCACGGCATCGCCGGATACCATCCGGGCCATGACACCCAGCATGCTGTTTGACTATCTGTCGGTGCGCATTAACCCCGAGAAAGCGGCGAGCAAGAAGATGGTCATCAACATGGCATTCACCGATATCGGGGAGAAACATACCCTGAGTCTGGAGAACTCGGTGCTCAACCACACCACCCGCTATGCCGCCAAGCCTGATGTCACCATTACCCTGAGCAAGAAGACGCTGGATGACATTCAGCTCGGTCAGGGCACCATGGAGCAGAAGATCGCCAGCGGCGAGATCAAGATCGAGGGTGATCAGCAGAAGTTCAGTGACTTCGTCACGCTGCTCGACAAGTTCAACTTCTGGTTCAACATAGTGACGCCATGATGCAACGCACCTTGCGCGCATGCATGGTCCTGCTCTGCCTCATCCCCGGGATGGGGCAGAGCTGTGGTTATGATGCCCTTTATCCCAATCCCTTCGAACAGAGCTGGCCTGGCACGGTCAATATTGCCATGGCGACGGCGACTGCGGTGAGCCGTGAGCAGCTGCCCCCCTTGACAGCCCTGACAGGCGAAGCCGGCTTCTCCCGTAGCCAGGCATTGCTCCAAACCCTCAAAAGTCGACTCCAGCAGGCAGGGGTAGGCGGCGGGATCTCCATCCTGCTTATCGACTCAGGACTCTGGTCAAGAGTACGAGGCAAGGAGTCTCTACTGCTCCAGTTGCACACCAGCGGCCCAAACCCCAAAGACCGGGTGATGCTGCTGAGTGAAGCCGCCATCAACGCCATGCTGAATGGGTCGCTCACCATCGAGCAGGGACTGCAATTGGGTGTTGTGGAGCTGCAAAGAGACGACAACCAGCAGTTGCAGCGGGATCTGCACAAGGCGCTGAGCTCGCAGACCTGACCGCTACAGGAGGAACAGATAGAACAAAGGGAGGCATTTGCCTCCCTTTTCTTTCAAACCATCACAGCGCAACTCTGAGCTGTGATTATTCGTCTTCCAGATAGGCGTAGCCTTGCAGACCCAGCTCCAGCTCGTCGAGCAGGGCTTTGCGGGTTGCGTCGTCCAGCGCCGGGTGGGAGGCGATCCGCTGGTAGTTCTCGCGGATGACGGACGGGTCGATGTTGACGTAACGCAGCAGCTGGTCGACGGTGTCGCCGCGCACCACGTTGCGAATGTCCATCTTGCCCTCTTCGTCCAGCCACACTTCCGCGCAGTGGGTGTCACCGAACAGGTTGTGCAGGTCGCCCAAGATCTCCTGATAGGCACCGACCAGGAAGAAGCCGACGTGGCACTCTTCGTTTTCGCCGTAAACCGGCATCGGCAGGGTGCTCTCGACCCCCAAACCGTCGACATAGTGCTCGACCTGACCGTCGGAGTCACAGGTGATGTCCATCAGGATGCCGCGACGGCTGAGCGGACGCTCGAGGCCGGAGAGCGGCATCACCGGGAATACCTGACCGATACCCCAGGCATCCGGCAGGGACTGGAACAGGGAGAAGTTGGCAAAACACTTGTCGGCCAGCTTCTCGGAGAGCTCGTCAGCCAGCGCACGGTGGTTACGGTTGACCGGATTGAGCAGCTCTTTCAGCGCCAGACAGGTGTTCTGGTGCAGCATCTCGGCCCATGCACGTTGCTCCAAGTTCAGCAGACCCATGGTGTACTGGGTATTCACATCCCCAAGGTCGGCTACCGAGTCGTGGAAGATCTCCAGCAGGGAGGGATCTTCACCGCTCAGATCCTGCCACCC
Source organism: Aeromonas sp. HMWF016 (assembly GCF_963878195.1). Classification (NCBI taxonomy): domain Bacteria; kingdom Pseudomonadati; phylum Pseudomonadota; class Gammaproteobacteria; order Aeromonadales; family Aeromonadaceae; genus Aeromonas; species Aeromonas sp. HMWF016. The sequence goes on along the minus strand of NZ_CAWNWX010000051.1, from coordinate 4,814 downwards.
TTTCCACATGTTCTGCAGAATGGTCGGCGCATCTTCGCCCGGTGCGCTGATGTCGTTCATCTCCACCCCTTCGGCACCAATGATGTTGGTGACCAGTACGGCGTGGTGAGCGGTCAGGGCACGGCCGGACTCGCTGATGATGGTCGGGTGCGGCAGGTCGAACTCGCGGCAGACATCGCCGATACCCCATACCACGTTGTTGGCGTACTCGGAGAGGCTGTAGTTGGCAGAGCAGTGGCTCTGGGAACGGGTTCCCTCGTAGTCCACGCCCAAACCGCCACCGACGTCAACGACTTCGATGTTGGCACCGAGGCGACGCAGTTCAGCGTAGAAACGGCCGCACTCGCGGATACCGCCCTGAATGTCGCGGATGTTGGCGATCTGGGAGCCCAGATGGAAGTGCAGCAGCTGCAGGCAATCCAGCTTGCCCAGCCCGCGCAGACGCTCGATCAGCGCCAGGATCTGGGAGGCGGAGAGACCAAATTTGGACATGGAGCCGCCGCTCGATTCCCACATGCCGGAGCCGGTGGAAGCGAGCTTGGCGCGCACGCCGATATTGGGCTTGATGTTGAGACGAGCTGACTCGTCCAGCACCATCTCCAGCTCGGAGGGCTTCTCTACCACGATGTAGACCTTGTGGCCCATCAGGTTGCCGAGCAGAGCGTGGCGGATATATTCGCGGTCTTTGTAACCGTTGCAGACGATCACCGAGCCTTGCTCATGGTGATGGGAAAGCACGGCCAGCAGTTCCGGTTTGGAACCAGCTTCCAGGCCAAGCCGGGGCTTGTCGCTGTAGGACTGGCTGATGGTCTCGATGACACGACGCTGCTGGTTTACCTTGATCGGGTAAACGCAGAGGTAGTCCCCTTCATAGCCTGACTTTTCGATGGCCTGACCGAAGGCATTGAACAGCGCATCGACCCGGCTCTTGAGGATGTCGGGGAAGCGCAGCAGCACGGGGGTAGTCAGCCCGGATTGACGCAACTGTTCGATAGCGTCAGAAAGCACGATCTGTGCGTCAGGGCGTGACTTGTCGGGAGCAACGGTCACATGACCGGCGTCATTGATATTGAAAAAACCCGCACCCCAGTAGGGAACGTTGTAGACCTTCAAGGAGTCCTTGCTGGACCAGTTAGTCATGGGCTATGCCTCGCAAATGAGCGACGGGAAGTCGCCTTCGTTACCCTCAATCACATCCAGACCATCTGGTGCAAAGCGGTGTTGTGCTTTGCACATCGCGGCAAGCCAGAGGCTGCCTGGTGGATCTTGGGAAGTAACGAGTCTTGATGTGGGGCTGGTGGCTTTACATCAAGCTCAACGGTATGCGGTGCTACTTTACGTTGCGCCGCGGTACTTTGATGACAAACAACATCAGCCACGTCGTCCGTTCATCATTCGGCAGCCATCACGACAGCAGGAGAGGGTTCCAAGGAAGAGAAGCGAAGGCGCCAGCACGCATGCGTGTTGATAGACGACAACAACCACAGCCCAGCTCATATCCAGTGACCGCCCATGACAAGGGAAGATGATGAGCCGTTGGCCCACTCGGTCAAAAGAAAGATGAGTGTCTGTTGTTCTCCCTGATACCGGAGCCTAACCGGTATTAAAGAAACCATTCCCCAGCAGTGTCTGTCGTTTCTGCGTGCCTCGCCCTATAGGCGTATGATCCTTCCGGTTTCTGGCGGCTCAGCCTGCTTCAGGGTTACCTTCGGATCGGCGCGGAGTGTACACACTTACCGCGGGCGGTGACAATAAAAAATAGTGCTCAAAATCCTCTTTTAATAAGCCACTCAAATCTTGCTGGCGGGCAGGCGGGGGCTGGGATAGCGCATGATCGGCTGACCCTGTTATGCGCGATGAAAAGAGTCGCTTTTCCCCCTCAAAAGAGGCAGCCCTTGTGATGCGGGACTTGCAGGCCAAACACCCCGTTGCAGGCCATGATTAAAAATCCCCGAAGTGACGACTTTTATGCGCAATAAACCGGCAGCGGCTGTGCTTGTGCCCGCTGGTAGGACCAAGACAAAAAATGGGAAAAACCTGCGCTGACGCAATGAGTGGTGGGGCCGGAATGGCGCAAAATGAGCGTTCACAACCGGAGGCTGATTAATGGATACCCTGCTTGAGCGTTTTTTGCGTTACGTGACTTTTCATACCCGCTCTGACGAGACCAATCCCGCCTGCCCGAGCAGCGAGGGACAACTGATCTTCGCCCGCGCCTTGCAAGAAGAGATGGAAGCGCTGGGGCTGACCCAAGTCACCCTGGATGAGCACGGCTACCTCACCGGCTGCCTGCCGGGCAACCAGCAGGATGCTCCCGCCATCGGCCTTATCGCCCACATGGACACCGCCGATTACGAAGCGGAGCACGTAGTGCCGCAGATCATCGAGAACTATCAGGGCGGCGATATCTGTCTTGGCAAGGGTGACGAGGTGCTCGCCATCCGTGACTACCGCTTCCTGAAAAACTATCTGGGGCAGGACCTCATCACCACCAACGGTACTACCCTGCTTGGCGCCGACGACAAGGCGGGTATCGCCGAGATCCTCTCCGCCATCGACCATCTGCAGGCACACCCCGAGCTCCCGCGCGGCGATGTCTGGGTCGGCTTTACCCCGGACGAAGAGATTGGCCGTGGCGCCAACCTGTTCCCGCTGGACCGATTCCCGGCCAAGTGGGCCTACACCGTGGATGGTGGCGAGCTGGGCGAGCTGGAGTTCGAGAACTTCAACGCCGCCAGCGCCAACATCCGCTTCGTCGGCAACAACGTCCACCCCGGCACCGCCAAGGGGAGCATGATTAACAGCCAGACCCTGGCCGCCCGCTTCCACGCTGCCATGCCGGCCGACGAGACCCCGGAGTGCACCGAGGGGTATGAGGGCTTCTTCCATCTGGCCCAGATGAGCGGCACCGTGGAGGAAAGCAGTCTGCACTACATCATCCGCGACTTTGACGACCAGCGTTTCGCCGAGCGCAAGGCATTGATGGAGAGCCGGGTGGCCGCCATGCAGGCCGGGCATCCCAAGGCGCGCATCGAGCTGACCCTGACCGACAGCTATCGCAACATGCGCAGCCAGATCGAGCCGCACATGCATATCGTCGAGCTGGCCCGCGCCGCCATGGAGGCCGCCGACGTGGTGCCCAAAATCAAGCCCATTCGCGGTGGTACCGATGGCGCCCGCCTCTCCTTTATGGGTCTGCCCTGCCCCAACATCTTTACCGGTGGTCACAACTTCCACGGCAAGCACGAGTTCATCCCGCTGCAATCCATGGAAAAAGCAGTCGCCACCCTGGTCGAGCTGGTGCGTCTCACCTCGGCCTGGCGCGGCTAAATCGGCCATCGTTGCCACCACACCACAAAAGATGACGACAAGAGGGGGAGTCGGTTAACCGGCTCCCCCTCTTTGCCATCAAACTGTCATCCCATCGACATCTACCGGGAACAGTAACCCGCCATGCTGGGGGCAAAGGATCGCCGGAGCCCCCAGATGTTCACTATCGATACCCTGCTTGCCCAGCACTTCCCGCGCCTCAATGGCCATCCCCGACTTGCCAGCCTCGGCAAACTAGCCCTTGGCTGGCTGCTCAACGAACCCGCCTTTAACGACTTTGCCAAGCGCCATCCCCATTTACGCGGCCTCGACTTTGTCGAACAGGTGCTGGCAGAGCTGGCGGTAGATTGCCGGGTGAACGAGGCGCAGCTTGAGCACATTCCCGCCAGCGGCCGGGTCATTATCGTTGCCAACCACCCCATCGGCTCCATCGACGGGCTGGCATTGCTGCGCCTGCTCGGCCGTATCCGCCCCGATGTGAAAGTCGTTGCCAACCGCTTGCTGGCCCAGCTCGCGCCGCTGCGTCCCCTGCTGCTGCCGGTAGACAACATGGCGGGCAAGACCGACCGACAGGCCATTCTGGCCATGGGGGAGCATCTTGCCAGAGAGGGAGCGCTGGTGATCTTCCCCGCCGGCGAAGTGTCGCGCCTCGGCCCCAGTGGAATAAAGGA
>NZ_CAWNWX010000051.1:0-789 GCF_963878195.1 Aeromonas sp. HMWF016 | reverse complement strand
TCCTGGCTCAACAAACCCGCCTCGGCCTTGCTGCTGGTGCGTCAGCTGTTTCGCCAGCAGGGCAACACCCTGCCGCTCACCATAGGGGCGCGCATTCCGGTCACCGGCTTTCAGGAGCTGCCGGCCAAGAGCGCGGCAAAACTGGTACGCAGCCACCTCTACCGGATTGGTTGCGGCAAGCCGGGACGGCTGCAGACCGAAGCCCCCATCGCCCTACCGGAGGATCGTCGCCAGCTCAAACAGGTCATCGAAAGCTGCGAGCAGCTCGGCACCACCCCGGATGGACAGGGGATCTACCTCTACCGCCGCCATGAACTGAGCCATTCGGTGATCCTGCGCGAGCTGGGACGGCTGCGGGAAATAGCCTTTCGCGCGGTGGGGGAAGGGTCCGGCAAGCGGCGGGACCTCGACCCCTTCGATGATGACTACCACCACCTTATCCTCTGGGATCCTGCCCGGCTCGACATCATCGGCGCCTACCGCTTCGCGCCGGTGGCCGAGCTGCTGGCCAGCAAGGGGTTAGGTGGTCTCTACAGCCACACCCTGTTTGGCTTTGAAGAGAAGTTGCTGCCGCGGCTGGAGCTTGCCATCGAGCTTGGCCGCAGCTTTATCCAGCCCGCCTACTGGGGCAAACGGGGGCTTGATTATCTCTGGTTCGGCATCGGCGCCTATCTGGCCCGCTATCCTCGCTACCGCTATCTGTTTGGCCCGGTGTCGCTCTCCGGCAGCCTGCCGCCAGCGGCCAAGGATCTGCTGGTGAGCTTCTACCGCCAGCACTTTGCCCCCGAG
>NZ_CAWNWX010000050.1:55084-73027 GCF_963878195.1 Aeromonas sp. HMWF016 | reverse complement strand
GTATATGTTACATAGCAGACTTCAATAATCACATTAAAATAACCCATTTATCCCTAAATATATCTACCACTCAAAACCACAATTACTTTTCACTAAATAATGAAATTGTCAAATCTGATAGAGAACGAATGCATTTAAAGTCATTCTTTTCTTGTGGAATATCCGGAGTCTCTGTAAGTAAATAAGTAACTAGACCTGCCTGGAGAGCAGATGTAGCACCTTGGATAGAATCCTCCACCGCAATAACATTGCCAGTACATAGCCGAGATTTTTCCAGTGCAAGCAGATATGGTTCAGGATGAGGCTTCCCATTACGAACATCTTCGCCATCGATAATTAAATAGAAGGTGTCCTTCAAGCCATTCATAGCTAACCATGCCTCAACTCTACTTCTCTTATTCGATGTCACTATAACTAAACGATACGAATGCTTCACCGCCTCATGAATCAACTTCATCGCCCCTACACTAGGGGGAGAATTAAGATATGATTCATCTATCAAATCGTTATACTCAGCAAGCAATGATTGATTGCTTTCAGGTAAATTGCGCCACTCCTTTAGACAACGAACGACCTCGATTAAAGGAGGGCCATTTAACTTTTCAAATTCAATTTGAGACGCCTGTTCTCCCCTTCGAGACAGGAATAAAGAATAAACATGAAACATTGACTCCAAGCTTTGAACCAATGTTCCATCAAAGTCAAAAAAAATCCCTTTCATGTATTTACCTTGACCAAACATTATTGTTTTTTATATAGATACAATCTATTTTGGCCATAATCTCCTAACATTCCATAGTTATCTTCGGTTAGAGCACATGATAATTTTGCAGCAGCTTCAACCATGGGGTTTTCATAGTCGATTTTGCCACCATTAATCATTGGCAGAAGAACATAAAGAACGACATCATGCAATGTTGAGAAACAGCTGTTTTTAATTTCAACGAAACCCAACGATTTTAATTCATCATGAACCAGCTTTTCATTCATAAAGTGATTAAATTCCGCTGGTTCTCTCTCCTCAAGACCAACAAGTGTTCGCAAATGATTTTGTCTCGAGTAAGAGCCTATAGAATTTTCAAGCATCAAAAAATACCCGCCTGATTTTATTTTTTCTGCTATATTGGCAATGGCTTTCATTTGCAGAGAGTCAGTATTTAGGTTTATCAAGCATCGAACAGTAAAAATTAAGTCGTATTGCTCAACCGGACATTCCAAATTGAGAACATTACCCACATCAAAACAAATTGATTCATTATCGATTAGTTTGCTTTGCCTAAGTTGCTTCGCCGACATAATCATTTCTTCAATAAAGTCTATCCCCTGGTATCTATAATTAGGAAAGACTTCATACAAAGAAAAAATATTGTGACCATTGCCACAACCGATCTCCAAGATTCTCGAGTTAATTGGGAGCGACTCTTTCAAAGATGAAATGGTTTTTTTTAATTCAGCCAACTCGATTAGTTTTGCTGTTCCCGTTTTAGTGGTAGCCCGGAGATCGGTGCCATAGGTAATAGCCCAATTTTTCCAATGTTCATGAATCTGAATCAAATCAAACTTATCTTTCATAAGTTTACCTCCATACATACTATCTGTTAAGATAGCATAAGATTCCACTTTAAGGGAAGATATAATATGCTAAGCGTGCATGAGCTTTCAGATAACGCAGTGCTTCTCATAGAAAAATATCGAACCAAACATGATGATGCCCAGCTTGCTATAGTCGATAAAATTTGGAGTGAAGCGCAAAGAAAAAACAGTCGCCTTTTCGATGGAAGTATACTCTCTTGCATATCAGACTCATCAGACAGAATTACCTCTACCATCGATAATTACAGATTATTCTTTTCAAAAAAAAACCATCCGGTGCTTCTTGATAAAATCAAAATAATGCCTATTGCAGTTTCCGGTATTCTGGAATGCAAAGATGGTTTTGTTTTTGGAAAACGAGCTAAATTCACAACCCAAGATGCAGATCTCTGGGAGTTAGTACCAAGTGGTGGGTTAGATGCGTCCATAACAAACGACATAAATACATATGATTTCAAGCAACAATTGCTGACTGAGCTATATGAAGAAATGGGGATACACCAAGATATGCTTCGCACAATAACTCCTTTTTGCTATGTTATTGACCATGAAGCATCTGTGCTAGATATTGGTATCTATATGTATAGCGATGTAAACCAAGAGACGATTAATCACTGCTTTACAACAGTCCGCTCTTTTGAGTATGAATCAATTGTTTTTATCCCTAGGAACATAATTATTGATTATATTGCAATGGAAAGACAAAACATATCCTCTATTTCTGTTGCAATTATGGAATTTTTCTTAAAAAAAAGATAAATTAACAAGTATAAATAGACCACGTGAGTATTTACCTATGATTCCTTTCTCTATTAATGGCCGTCTGATTGATCAGAATTCCCCACCTTACATTATTGCCGAATTATCTGGTAATCATAACGGGGATCTAGGCAGAGCATTAGCATTAGTAGATGCTGCAGCTGATGCTGGTGCTGATGCAATCAAACTACAGACCTATACAGCCGACACTATGACACTCAACTGTGATCTGCCCGACTTTCACATCGAGGGCGGATTATGGAATGGCTATACACTTTACGAGCTTTACACCCTGGCACATACCCCGTGGGAATGGCACCGACCTCTCTTTGAACGAGCGAAGTCACGCGGATTGACCATTTTCTCAACTCCATTCGACGAGAGTGCTGTTGATTTTTTGGAAGAACTGGGTACTCCCGCATACAAAATTGCCTCATTCGAAATTACCGACCTTCCCCTGCTCAGCTACATAGCTCAGCAAGGAAAGCCGGTCATTATCTCTTCTGGCATGTCGAATGAAATTGAAATTGCCAAGGCCCTGACCATTTTGCGTGAAAATGGCTGCCCACAGATCCTGCTACTTCATTGTGTCAGTGGCTACCCAACCCCTCTTGCTGATATCAATCTCAAGCGTATTACCCGCTTGGCAGAGACATTTTCAGTACCCGTTGGTCTCTCTGATCACACGCTGGGGAATACTGCCGCTCAGCTGGCAATAGCATTGGGCGCAGTGGCCATAGAGAAACACCTGACCTTGGCTCGCGCTGATGGCGGCCCAGATGCCGAGTTCTCCATTGAACCACATGAACTGAAAGAACTCTGCAGCCAGTCAAAGCTCTGCTGGCAAGCGGTGGGATCCGGAGAAAGTGGTGGTAACCAAGCTGAACAGGCAAACCTGAGATTTCGTCGTTCTTTATATTTTGTTACCGACATTCCTGCGGGTACAACAATAAAGCAGGAACATATCCGAAGGATCCGGCCTGGCTATGGGTTGCCACCAGAGTCATTACCACAAATATTAGGTAGAAAAACTCGCCATGATATTAGTCGTGGGAAGGCCGTTCATATAGATGACTTTTTATAAAAGCTAAAAGCAATGAGTTATAACTCTCATATTACAGGATATTTTATATGAAACAAAAAAATGTATTCATTAAAGAGGAAGCAGATGCATGGTATGAGAGAAATAAACTCTGCATCAACCAAAAGTCTCTGAATAATGATCAAATATTCATAGCACTACAAAACATCGATTGCCAACCAAAACGAATCCTTGAAATTGGCTGCGCAAATGGCTGGCGATTGGCACAATTGGCTAACCATTATGGTGCCAGCTGCTATGGAATAGATCCATCAAAAACAGCTATTGAGGATGGCACTCTGAGCTATCCCGCATTAAATCTAAGCGTTGGAACTGCAGATGGTTTACCTGATATTGAACCTGTCGATCTTATTATTTTCGGTTTTTGTTTATATCTATGTGATCCACAGGATCTTTTCAATATTGCGGCCAATAGCGACAGGTTACTAAAAGATAAAGGTGTAATGGCTATTTTGGATTTTTGCCCTCCGGCAGGGCACTATCGAAATGACTACCAACATCATGCTAACCTTTTTAGCTATAAAATGAATTATAGTAGTATGTTTAGTTGGCATCCGAGTTATTGTCGAATATATGAGCATGTCACACATCATGATGGCACCAATGAGCTGGAGCCAGATGCATTGGTGTCTGTTCAGCTATTAAAAAAAGACTCACAGCTTCTTGACGCGAAAAATCCATACTCCAAAAAATATTGCTAATAGTAATGGGAGGTTTTTTACCTCCCATTATGAGTAATAATACCTTATGCACTAAACTAAAAACATCATTCCTTTCTAAAAAAGGACATGATTTCATTATCAATCATATCAACACTATCGAAAGATCTTGGATACATCTCTTTTGCTTTTGCTAAAAAATCTAACCATAAGCAGATCGCTGGCCTCATCAGCTCTATTGTTTTCTCCTCTCCCTCAAAGGAGTAAAGAATGGAACTCAATAGAGTAAACACATAGTTCATTGAGCCAATCATGATCTGAGATATATGTTTTTGCCGAGTTACTGCAATCTGCGAGAGATAACCCATATTGCGCAACATCAACTGATTTATTTCATTTCTAGATGAAAACTCATGTTGCCACTCATCCATCATTTTATCGACTAACACATCAAAAAAATCAACGTCAAGATATGGTTTGAAATCTTCTTTTGACAAAGGGATAGAGGCAGATAACTGCATAATTTGGTGAATTATTTCGGTTTTATCTATGACTTTTGAAAAACTGATCTCGCCATCAGGAAGTGCTCTTGCTTTTGCAATTTTAGCCCCATCACTGCAGTTAAAACACTGCACATGTTCATTCGCAGCTAATACTTGTTCAATAACTCTTCGGGATGTATTAAACATAGCATTGCTTATTACGACACCACCAAAGTTACCTTCATGCTGCCACTGACTATCTCCATACATCAACTCTCCAAGTACCTCAGCGCCTTTATCACTATTATAATACGCACTAAATTTCGAGTGATGATGCCCTTTGTTTTTATATCCATTATCAAGGCCAAACAAATAGATATTTTTAAAACCAAGATGAATTGGCGCAGTGACTCCAATATTGCCAACTAAAGGATTCACCCCCCCCAAGGCCGCATATTTTTGCAAATGTGGGAAATTAACATTATAGAGAAGAACACCAGGCTCACTGCGCTTAAACATTAAGACTGATTTTTCAAACAGTGTAGAACAGTAGGGATGGATAACATCTGTACTTAGGAAAAGTATATCTCTAAGATAATCTTTGTCATTCATATTGACTAAGAAGTCATAAACAATCTTAGTTCGTTCTGTCTCAACATGAATGTCTGGTTTTATACCTACTTTATGCAATGCAGAAATCGCGCTGCCACAAGAAATTAAAATTGCCTTTTCTTTATTCTTTTCAATAACAGGAAGAGAGGCATCCAAAGATGGACCATTAGCAATAACAAAAATTGGAATCCGGTTATATTTAGATGGTATTTTATTATCCTGCATAAGGAATGGAACCGTTCGTTCAACGTTATCAACTGTATGAGAAAGAGCTATAAGATTATCATCAAAAAAACCCCATCCCATCACCAGTAGATAATACTCCCGCTGGACTCTCTCAATTAAACTTTTTATTTTGTCATTTTGGTAGCCCCACATGATAAAGGCATTAGCGATAAGAAATGAACCTCGGCTATGAATAGCCGATGCAAAATCATTAAAAATAGTATTTTCATCTTGGCCTAATAGGATATGTAGACCGAGGTTCTCTTTATGTAAATAATCAAGCAGAGGTGCCCAATCGAAACAGAAAAGAGATGCATAAAAAAGATCTAAATCTGGTTCAAAAAGAAATAAAGTGCCAATTTTGCATTGTTCATAAAGATAACCAAGGTGATACCCCAACCCAACCCCAAACACCAGTGCGGTAGGAACCTCAGTTGGTACTTTTCTTAATGGCTCTTCTCGAATAGAAATATCATCTAGGTAAGCATTAAGTTTATTAAGATACTCAACGTGCATAAATCCTAGTGGGTTGGCTTCTTGACTAAATGAAAACTTGGATAAGCCCCCTTTATCCATGAACTCTTTAACTAATGTCTCACAAATAAGATATGGTTCATCACCATATACCGCGACATCATCATCAATCCAGGCCATATTTGGCTGACCATTCTCATTACAAAAAAAACGAAATGTTCGGATAGGTTGATATGACTCATACATATCTGCAATATGGGGAATATACTTACGAAATGCAGCAATATTCTGTGAGAATCGAAGTGGCAAAGCCACCGACATGGCAGCCTCTTGCTCTGCACGTTCTTTTAGTCGTAAAGCAACACCTTCGGCTTTTTTCAAAATATCATCAATATTTTCCGACATCAGAACTCCTTGCTACCAACACTATTATAAATTTGCTTTGCTTTACTCGCTAACCCAATCGAAGATAACTCATTGAAAATGAGTTGATGGTGATCAGATGCCACTTTTTTCATGCTTTCTTCTTGTCGAAAAAGTAATGTAGCCAATAAATTGGCATCTTGTTTCAGTGAAGGCTCACTCTCAACGAGATATAGCAAACGATCAATTAAAGAAATCCGATAATCCATACAGACCAGCGCGTCATCATAGCTTTTTCTGGCTAATAGATCTTGAAGTTGCTCGTAGTTTTCTGTTAGTGCTTGTTGCAAAGAGGCTAAAGTGGTCATTACAACTCACCCAGTTGCTGTCTCATTTGATAGCCCTGTTGTTTAGCAGAATCGGGTAACTGATCCCAACCAGATTTTATAGTTACCATCAAAGCCATGACCTCTTCAATCGGGGTCGTATCCAATGCAAGGCTCGCATCCCAAATTCGCTCATCCATATAGGAGTAGAGGCTATATAGATCTTCAGCAATAGCCCCTTGACTCATATCAAGTGCATCCTGCAAACCATGTAATAACCCCTGAGCTTTCGATACAGCTGTAGATTTTGCTTCCATATCACGACGCTCAATTGCACCTTTGGCTTGAGCCAAACGTTCAAGTACACCTTGCATCATGAGTTGAATCACACGATGAGGATCGGCAACAGCCAAGTCAGCAGCGACACTGGTTGCCTTATATGCTTTTAGATTTCGCTGGTACATCGCCTGCTCCTCGTAATATGAATTTATTTCTTGTTATTAATCTGTAATGATTGCAGCGCTGACGCAGAGTGATTCATTTTCACTAACAAGGCATCCAGGCTACCATATTGAGCACGTAGTGAGGCTTCGTATTTAACCAATTGAGCATTTGATGTGGCCTGCTTCTGGTTCAAGCTACGCAGATCAGCATTCAAAACATCTGTACGTTGATCCAACATACCGCCAGACTTGGAATACTCTTTTAAACCTGTGTTCAAGGTTGCTGCAATACCCTTTTCTCCACCGAAAAGCCCAACGACCTGGTCAAAGTTTTTATCAACAGCCTCATCAAACTTTGTTTTGTCCAGAGACAACTTGCCTTTGTTGTCCATCTTAATACCTACTTCGAAGATGGTTGAGTAAGTTGTACTGGTACCAGCTTTATTTGTTACGGTATTAGCCATAAAACTGCTAATGGTACGTGTGCTCGCATCACCAGCAAGCGCGCCACCATCATCTTGCCTAACTCCACCCACGATACTATTACGCTTTCCCAGCGCATCCATTTTATCTTGCAGCGCGTTATAACCATCTATAAACTGCTTTACCATATCCTGAATAGCAGTTTTATCCGTTGTTATGGCAACTTTATTGGATTTCAGAGTTGTGCCATCACTCTCTTTATCAGATACACGTAGAACCGTTAATTTCAAGTCTTGTATAGAGTCGTCAAACACATTGGTATCACTTTTAAGTGTATTACCATCAACAGTAATTTCAGCACTACTAGCGGCTTGCTTCTGGCTCATCGCAGAACCAGTAGCACCAGTTGCAAAGATATCCAGTTCAGAATTATTGCCAGTGATCACCAAATCTTTGCCATCTCCAGATATACCGGAGTCAATAACAAATTTTGCCTTACCATCTGCAGTATTGACGATATTTGCACTAAGACCGAAGTTATCTCCATTGCTATTGATACTTTTACGAATGTCTTGCAGAGTATCCCCTGCTTTGACATCAACCTTGAACTCCTTGGTGCCAGCTTTAAAAGTTAATTGACCATCTTGAGTCACAAGTGGGGTGGTCGAACTGGCGAATTCACCTTCAACACGGCTAGTGGTAGCCAATTTATTGACGGTAATATTGTACTGGCCATTGGAGCCACCACTTTTACTCTCCACCTTCATCACCGGGTTATCTTTATCTTGGGTGATGGTGACGGCTCGCTTGTTGAAAGCTCCAGGTTTGCTCAAAGTATCGAGAATATCGGTGAATGCGGTGAGGGATGACTTCAGCTGACCGATACCAGATATGCTGATCTGGGTGCTGTTTTGCTTGGTCAAAATCGGTTTCTGTAGCTGGGCCTTCTTGGCAGCCACGCTAGCAGAGATCACACTCTCAAGATCAAGCCCAGAGCCCGCCCCGGCAGAAGTAATGGCCATGTTATCTTCTCCTCATCAATTCGATTCAAATCTCGCTATCAAACAGCAGTCCGCGTTTAGGGTTCGCCCCTGCTTCACCTTGCTGCAACGCCTGGATCCGCTTGTGGATAGCAATCAACTCTTCCGTAGGGATCTGGCGGATCACCGAACGGGTATCAGAGTCCATTACCTTTATTACCATCTGGCCAGACTCTTGCTCCATGCTGAAATTAACGGTCCATCCTTGCAATTTGCCAAATTCCTGCAAGTTTTGTACCTGTTTTTCAATATCTGCTTGGCTCTGCACTTGTTGACGCTCAGTTTCCTTTGGCTGCTCCTGACTTTTCTGCTGTACAGCCCCGGTATCCTCTACCGTGCCAGAAAGCAGTTGAGCGGCCACTTGGCCGCTCTTGTCACTTAGCTGTAAGGAAGCGCCATTGGCAGATGACAGATTGCCTATTTCGGTTGCCATCTTATCTCTCCCATCTTAGTCAGCCAGGTCTACTCATTACCCAAGCAGGGAAAGAGCAGACTGCGGTCTCTGGTTAGCCTGAGCCAAGACACTGGATGCAGCCTGTTGCAGAATATTCTGCTTGGTCATGTTGGCTGTTTCGGTTGCGAAGTCCGCATCACGGATACGAGAGCGTGCAGCACTGACGTTTTCCGAGATATTGGCCTGGTTACGAATGGTAGAATCCAAGCGGTTTTGTACTGCACCGAGCTCGGCTCGCTTGCTATCGACGACTCCGAGCATAGCATCAGCTGCAGCTAATACTTGCTGTGCACCACTTTGGGTACTGATGCTGATAGAACTACCGGCGACAAAGATAGCTGTCACGTTAATAGCTGTACCTATAACAGTACCAACATCCACTGTTGTGTTTGCAGCAGCAGCAATACCAGAAATACTGAAACCGTTTGCTTGGGTCAAACTGAAACTGATGGTTTGGTTGGCATCAGCACCTACCTGGAAGCTGCCAGAAAAAGTCCCGTCCAGCAACTTGGTACCAGCAAAACTGCTATCTTTGGAAATCCGGTTGATTTCAGCACCCAGCTGATCGACTTCTTTTTGTAGCGCTTCACGATCCTTGGCTGAGTTTGAGCCGTTGGCAGACTGTTGCGCCAAGGTACGCATGCGCTGGAGCATACCGGTCACTTCATCCATCGCCCCTTCTGCCGTTTGTGCCAGAGAGATACCGTCATTGGCGTTACGGTTACCCTGATCCAGACCGTTGATCTGGGAGGTCAGACGGTTAGAGATCTGTAGACCCGCAGCATCATCTTTTGCGCTGTTGATGCGAAGACCGGATGCCAGACGCGTATACGAGGTATCCAGAGATTTGGTGGTATTCATCAAATTACGCTGAGCGTTCAGTGATGACGTGTTGGTGTTAATGAACATGGCCATAATAAATTCTCCCGAAGAACATGCGACTGCGGGTTGCGCTGCCAAAGCTGACAACGGCCCACCGTAGAAGAGGAGGTTGAACAAGTCTCTCTCTTCTGGCGGGTATCTGTTTGAACGGACAGGCTACCCGCAGCTATGCAAACGTTGGATTCCGAACACCCCTCGATTGCCTCATCTTCTTTAACGGCAGCAAAGATGCAATCTTTAGAAAAATAATGTGCACAACGGCAGATAATCTGACGCATCAGATTTCAAACGTTAAGACTGAAACATCGCCTAAAGTGAGCAGCCAAAATTTTGACGCCAGTGCGCTTGTAGCCCTCATTTCTGCGAAATGCAGTGCGCTTGGCAAAAGAGGGGGCTGAAAATGTGTCCTGATTTGGAATTCATAGAAGATAAAAAAACCAAAAGCGGCCTAAAGAGGCCGCTTTCTCATACTTGATGAGGCTCTGGCATTGTTATCCCAGCAGTGACAATGCAGATTGCGGGCGCTGGTTGGCCTGAGCCAAGACGCTGGACGCTGCCTGCTGCAGGATATTTTGCTTGGTCATGTTGGCAGTCTCGGTTGCAAAGTCCGCATCACGGATACGAGAGCGGGCTGCACTGACGTTTTCCGAGATGTTGGCCTGGTTGCGAATAGTGGAATCCAGACGGTTTTGCACCGCACCAAGCTCGGCTCGCTTGCTATCTACTATGGCTAGCATGGCATCTGTGGCAGCAAGCACGTTCTGTGCGTTACTTTGGCTACTGATGCTGATACCACCAGCGCTACCACCGACAAAGATGGCTGACAACAGCACAGTTGCACCTGTAGCTGTAGTGATAGATGTGTTAGCAGCAGCTGAGATTCCCGAAATGCTGAAGCCATCAGCTTGGGTCAGGCTGAAACCGATAGTCTGGTTAGCATCGGCACCAACCTGAAAACTGCCGGCAAAAGAACCATTCAGCAGCTTGGTACCAGCAAAGCTGGTATCTGTAGAGATACGGTTAATCTCCGAACCAAGTTGATCTACCTCTTTTTGCAGCGCTTCACGATCTTTGGCTGAGTTGGAACCGTTGGCGGATTGTTGAGCCAAGGTACGCATGCGCTGGAGCATACCGGTCACTTCATCCATAGCTCCTTCTGCCGTTTGTGACAGAGAGATGCCGTCGTTGGCGTTACGGTTGCCCTGATCCAAGCCGTTGATCTGAGAGGTCAGACGGTTAGAGATCTGCAGACCCGCCGCATCATCTTTTGCGCTGTTGATGCGCAGACCGGATGCCAGACGGGTGTACGAGGTATCCAGAGACTTGGTGGTATTCATCAAATTACGCTGGGCGTTCAGTGATGACGTATTGGTGTTAATGAACATGGCCATAATAAATTCTCCCGAAGAACATGCGACTGCGGGTTTCGTCACCATTACTGCATGACGGCCCACCGTAGAAGAGAAGGTTGAACAGACCTTTCTCTTCTGGCGGGTATCTGTTTGAACGGACAGGCTACCCGCAGCTATGCAAACGTTGGATTCCGAACACCCCTCGATTGCGTCATCTTTTTAGCGGCAGAATTTAGCCAAGCTTTAGGAAAATTGTTGCCGTTAGCGGCAAGTCTTCTCCTGTGAGGGGTAACATACTCAATCGCCCCCCCCTCTATGGGGGAGCCTTCCAGCCATACCCATAGATGAGCCTGAGGAAATATAATTTTGGCATGATGTATGCAGACAATGGGAGGAGTGACGCCAATTTGGCGACACAATAAAAAATGGCCGGAGAACCGGCCTAAAAATGAGCATATGCTCAGGAGAATATGACCAAGCGTGACAGAACTGAACAGCTGGACAACACTTGGCATTACTAGTAGAGAATTATATCTCTCCCGATAGAACAGAGTGCGAACCCGAACACCCCTTTGTTCCATCTCTTGACCAGGGCGGCCTGAACAACCGCCCTGTTTTCTTTTGTTAGCCTTGCAGCAGTTGAAGTGCTGACTGAGGTCTCTGGTTGGCCTGTGACAGGATACTGGAAGCGGCCTGCTGCAGGATATTCTGCTTGGTCATATTGGCAGTTTCGATCGCGAAGTCAGCATCACGGATACGTGAACGAGCTGCACTGACGTTTTCCGAGATGTTAGCCTGGTTGCGAATGGTTGAGTCCAGACGGTTTTGTACTGCACCAAGCTCAGCACGCTTGCCATCTACTATTGCAAGCATGGCATCTGCTGCGGCAAGCACGTTTTGTGCGTTACTTTGGCTACTGATGCTGATACCACCAGCGCTACCACCGACAAAGATGGCTGACAGCAGCACAGTTGCACCAGTAGCTGTAGTGATAGATGTATTCGCTGCTGCTGCGATCCCCGAGATGCTAAAGCCATCTGCTTGCGACAGGCTAAAGCTAATGGTCTGGTTGGCATCAGCACCGACCTGGAAAGTTCCGCCGAAAGAGCCATCCAGCAGTTTGGTACCGGCAAAGGTGGTCGAGGTCGAGATACGGTTGATCTCTGCACCCAGCTGATCCACCTCTTTCTGCAAGGCATCACGATCCTTGGCAGAGTTGGAACCGTTGGCTGATTGCTGGGACAGGGTACGCATGCGCTGCAGCATACCGGTCACTTCATCCATTGCACCTTCAGCAGTTTGTGCCAAGGAGATTCCGTCGTTGGCGTTGCGGTTACCTTGATCCAACCCGTTGATCTGGGAGGTTAGACGGTTGGAGATTTGCAGACCCGCCGCATCATCTTTTGCGCTGTTGATGCGCAGGCCAGAAGCCAGACGAGTGTAGGAAGTATCCAGTGATTTGGTCGCATTCATCATGTTACGCTGAGCGTTGAGCGATGAAACGTTGGTGTTGATATAAAGGCCCATGACTATTCTCCTAAGCTATTAAATTTACTCTTCTATTTGCTCGAGCTTTATTATGTTTCGTGCCCGATGCGTCTTATTTAACGGCTCGTTTTTCGATGTCTTTAGCATTTTTTTCAACGCTTCATCGCATTAACGCCGCTTACCCTATTTATCGGCATGTCAGGGAATTACTTAAGAAAAAAATCGTCACGAAAGAGAAGATGGGAAGACCCGTATCAGCACACCTCCCGCCGCATAGCCAGCGCCCATACGACACCGATGGTTCCTCGAAGAGGAAAAAAATCGGGGCAGACTCGCAATTTTGCCCGCTGCATCTTGGCGGTTGACGCCGCCAGCCCCTAAAATCGCCGCCCCATCAACAATTTGACGTGAGTTGTTTCCATGCAGACAGTGGTTGAGCAGCTTGTTTACATCAGCGACATGTTTGGTACTGCGGTATTCGCGTTTTCAGGGGTTCTGGTGGCGGGCCGGCTCAGAATGGACGGATTTGGCGTCATGGTTTTGGCGGCAGTCACAGCCATCGGTGGCGGTACCATTCGCGATATGATCCTTGGGGCTACCCCCGTGTTTTGGGTTCGTGACCCACTCTACATCTGGGTGGTCATTGCAACGGCACTCATCGGTATGTGGATGGTCAAACTGCCCCGCCGCATGCCCTGGTATGTCTTGCCGGTAGCCGATGCCTTTGGACTCGCCCTCTTTACGGTGATCGGCGCCCAGAAAGCCCTCAACTTTGGTACTTCGGGGCTAATCGCTGTGTTGATGGGCACCATGACCGGGGTAGCTGGCGGCATGATCCGCGATGTGCTGGCCCGGGAAGTGCCCATGGTGCTGCAAAAAGAGATCTATGCCACCGCCTGTATCCTCGGCGGCGTTCTCTACACGCTGGCACTGGAAGCCGATATGGATCGGGTCACCGCCATGCTTATCTGCATGAGCGCCGTATTTGGCCTGCGGGTTGCAGCCATCTACTGGCATCTCTCCCTGCCCACCTTCTCGCTACAGCGCAACAATTGAGGGAAGCCCCGCACAGTGTGCGGGGCTTCGCGTTGAACCAAACGCGCTTTTCTGTTGTCATACAACACAGTTGTTGTTAGCCGGAACTTCTCATGCAAAAGATCGGAATGTTCGCCACGCTCTTTCTCACCAGCGTGACGGCACTTCATGCCGAGGCACAGGCGGTGTTTGGTCGATTGGCCTCGGCGCCAGTACAGCAGTTCAATCAGGTAATACGTCAGGCCAGCAACGAGCAGCAAGGCTGGGTCAATGACTATCGGGAAGTGGCACTGCGCTTTGTCGGCCATGGCGACATGGCCAGTCGTATCCACGCCCAGCAGCTGGATAACGATCTGGTGCTCTCTGTCGCACTGGATGGCGCCCACAGTGACATGCTCTATATCCTGACCCTCTATCGCAGCAACAATCTCTGGCAGATGCGAGAAGCCGAGATGGGCTGGCGCTGTCAGGGACAGGACTCCTTCACCCCGGTCCCCTGCCCCTGACAGGCATGACAAAACTGGTGAAATAAAAAATCCGGCACATTGGCCGGATTTTTTATGGGAGATTGAGCGTCAAATTACGGACGGTAAACTTTGACGTTGGCAAAGCCCTTCTCTTTCAGGTAAAGCGCCTGCAGCTTGCTCATCACGCCGCGATCGCAGTAGAGCAGGTAGGTCTTCTCCTTGGGCAGATCGCCAAAGGCGGTAGCCAGCTTGAAGAAGGGGATATGCATGACCTCACGCCCTTCCACCAGCAATGGCTTCTCGTCGTGCTCGTCCATGGAGCGGATATCGAGGATCACCTCGTTGTCACCGCTCTCGGAAGTGGTCTCCACTTCCTGAACCTCGGCGGCGGTCTCTTCACCGATACGACGGATATCGAGGTAACGGGCCTCGGCCACCACCTTGTCCAAAATGGCGAAGTCGAAGTTGCCCTCTTCCTCTTCAATACGCGCCAGATCGGCTTTCACGGTCGGCTTCTTGGAGATGACACCGCAATACTCCGGCATGGTCTCGGCAAACTCCAGGGTGCCGATACGGCGCGCTTCGCTGATGATGTCCGGCTTGTCCCAGGTGATGAGCGGGCGCAGGATCACCTTGTCGGTCACCCGGTCGATGACGTTCAGGTTGGTGAGGGTCTGGCTGGAAACCTGGCCCACACACTCGCCGGTCACCAGCGCCGGGATCTGGAACTCGTCAGCCACTTTGGCGGCGGCACGCATCATCATCCGCTTGAGCACCACGCCCATCTGGCCGTTGTCGATCTTCTCGAGGATCTCGGCCACCACCGGCTCGAAGTCCACCGCGGTGAAACGTACCCGGTGGGATGAACCGAAGCGGTTCCACAGGTGATAGGCCACCTGCTTGACGCCGATCTCGTGGGCCGCACCGCCCAGATTGAAGAAGCAGTAGTGCACCCGGCAGCCGCGCTTGATGAACTGGAACGACGCAACGCCAGAGTCAAAACCGCCGGAGAGCAGACTCAGCACATCTTCCTGGGTCGCGATGGGCATGCCGCTCAGGCCCTGATGGATGGCGCTGACGATGAAGAGCTCTTCACCGTCGATCTCGAGGTTGATCTTCACATCCGGGTTCTTGAGACGTACGCCGTTGCTTTCGCAGTGCTGGTTCAGTCCGCCCCCCACGTAGCGCTCGACCTCGAGGGAGGAGAACTCATGCTTGCCGTGGCGCTTGGCGCGCACGCAGAAGGTTTTGCCCTTGAGCTGGTCGCCCCACACGGCTTTCACCTGCTCGAAGATGTCGTGCAGATCGGTAAATTTGCTGGCCTGCACCTCGAGGAAGGCCTGAATGCCCGGAATACAGGCCAAAGCTTCGATGGCCTGCTCGCGGAACTGGTCATTGCGGGAGCTCACGATCAGTTTGTCCCAATCCATCCGAACGCGGGCATCGTCGTCGAAGCGGCGCAGGACGTTGCGGATATTGCCCTGCAGGATCTTGATAAAGCGCTGGCGAACCGACTTGCTCTTGATGGTGATTTCCGGGAACAGCTTGATAATGAACTTCATGGTAATGACTCGGGTGACCTTGATTTAAGGGCGCGAATTATATCAGAACTTTGTGGCCAGCGCCTACTGGATGAGCGTTTGCTCACATTCCCCCACGCAGTGTTTGCCGTGCAGCGCCAATCTTGCGTATATTCCCGACCCTGCACCCCGGCACCACTTCTGGCGACAGACCGATACGATGAAGACCTATATCTACTACCCCGGCATGGAGGTACGTGACGAGCTCTGGCTCAAGTTTGCTCTGCTCTATCTGGAGCGGCTCGCCTTTGTCTTCACCGTCAGCGAAAAGAGCGGTCTCACCGCCCTGCAGCAAACCCTCGAGCAGGAGACCGATCTGCTGGCCGAGCGACCCGATGCCGCCTTCTTTGCCACCATCACTCCACAACTCGAAAGCCAGTTAAGCGGTTTGCTTGCCCCCGATTTTGTCCGTCACAAGGTGTTTGGCAACAAGGAGCTGGTCACCCGCTGGCGTCAGGGGGCCAACCACGACTGCTTCTGCCCGGATCAGACGGGGCTGGAGCGGCTGCACGGCTTTTGCCTCAGCCATGGTTTTGCCAGCCGGGATCAGGGGGGGATCAGAATGGCACGGCGCTTTGCCAATCTGCTCTCCATGCGTCTCGCCCGTGAGTGGGCACTCGCCAATGACGGGGCGCTCATTACCGATCACGACTATCTTGACCGCCTGCTCCATCTGCTCGAATCCCGCTACCACAATCGCGGCGGTCAGGATTGCTTCCACCTCGAGATCCCGTTGCAAGTACCCACTCACCTCGGCGAGATCTCCTTCGCCGAGCTTATCGCCCTGCGCGGGCGCAGCGGCTTTCGCCAGCAGTTGGCCGAATTTCATCTGGCCCTCGACAACCTGCTAACCATGCTGGGTAGCGGCTATGCCGACCCGGCGGCCCTGACCCGCTTCGAGCAGGCCCGGCAAGGACTGAATCAGCTGCTCGGACCCGAAACCATCAGCATGCCACTCACCACCCTGGTCAGCACCAGCCTGCCCGCCGTGGCGATGCTCCACCAGTTAAAGGCGAGCCATCCCGAAAGCGACCTCATCTTCCATCCCGTCAAGAAGAGCCACTTTCACCAGCGCAAGAGCCAGCACTTCTTCACCCGGCTCGGCCATCTGCGCCAACCGGGCTGAACCAGCGGAATAAAAAAGGGGTTGGCATCTGCCAACCCCTCTCGTTATCTGCAGCCTACCAATCATCACCTCGGTGATTGGCCCGCTCCTGCGCTTCACGGCGCGCTTCCATCGCCCTGTCACGGCGGATATTGGCAGGAGTACAGGCAAACTTCTTCTCGACACAGCGATACCAGCCATCGTTGGCCGAGCCAAAGGGAGCGCCATATTGTGGCTGCTGCGAGCGGCCAAATTCGCTGCTCTCCTGCATCGTTGCACAACCCGAGCCCACCAGTACCAGCAGGGACAACAGAATGCGAAGGGACATCTCATACTCCTCGGGATTTGAACGAACCCTGAATTATGCCCACACCAACCGCAACGCTCAATAATTCATGCATTTCAAATAGTTAATTACATACTGCTTAGTGGTCGCTGGTAAAATGCTCAGAGTGGGGTCAACGGATAACGGTACCGGCCTCATCACCATCGGGATGCACCATGCGAAACTCGATACGATCGCTGTTGCCCGCCTCGTCTACCACCACCAGCTGATAACGTCCAGCCACGCTCAGCACCTGATCCCCGTCCCAGCGCAGCCGCTGGCCGTTAAGAAACCAGGCCGGCTTGCCGACACCGCCCAGCACCTTGGGCTGCAACCGATAGCGCTGACTGCGGATAAGGTTGCCCTCCCCCAGCGCCACGATGCGAATGGGGGCCTGCAGCTCGGCGCTTTGTCCCTCCCCAGCACAACCACTTGCCAGCAGCGCCTGCCGTCGCTCGCCGGGGGACCGCCACGGCTCCAGCGACAATGGCCAGAGGGCCCGAAAACCGGATTGCGCCGCATCCTGGCAACGGGCAAGGGTTGCCTTGCCTTCAGCGGTCAGCGCCACTTGGCGCAGCGGCGAGGGCCAGTCCATGGGATCCGGCAAGGTGGGAGGATCGCGCCCTTCCAGCAACCAGGCGATCTGACGCTGCAAACAGGCTTCTGGCAGGGTCGCGCTGGCCTTGCGCCCCAGCGGCCAGCAGATCTCGGCTTCGCTCACCGTGTTGGGTTGTGCCGGCAGTGGGCTGTTGTC
>NZ_CAWNWX010000050.1:4293-55074 GCF_963878195.1 Aeromonas sp. HMWF016 | reverse complement strand
TGCACTCTGACCGTAAAAACCGGGCATGGGGGTACCATCGGGGCGTCCCAGCCAGACGCCGATAGTCCAGCGACCGGAGACCCCCATCGCCCAGCTGTCGCGATAGCCATAGCTGGTGCCGGTCTTCCAGGCCAGTCGATTGACCCGACCGGTCGCCTCGCTGGCAAAAGGCTGATCAGCCCGCCCCTGCGCGCTCAATATTTGCCAGATGATCCAGGCGGCCCCCGGGCTCAGCAATGGACGTGACACCGCCTGCTGCCCTGCCAGCCAGACTGGCATAGCTACCTGCCCCTGCCGAGTGAGCGAGCTGTAGAGCGCCACCAGTTGCTCGAGCCGAATGCCTGCCGCCCCCAACGCAATGGCCGGATTGGGCTGGTCGGAGAGCGCCAGCCGCACCCCGGCGTTGTCGAGGCGGCTGACCAGTTTGTCCGGCCCGAGCGCCTCCAGCACCTGCACTGCCGGCACGTTGAGGGATTGCTGCAGCGCCTGAGTGAGGGTCACCGGCCCCTGAAAGGCGCCGGAAAAGTTGGCGGGGCGATACTCCGAGCCCAGCCTTGGCGCATCGGAGAGCAGGGAGGCTGAGTGCACCAACCCCTCGTCCATGGCCAGACCGTAGATAAAGGGCTTGAGGGTGGAGCCGGGAGAGCGGATCGCCTGCACCATGTCGAGGTAACCGTGGCGGCGCAAATTGCCATACTCGGCGCTGCCCACATAGGCGCGCACCGCCATGGTTTTGTTGTCCACCAACAGCAGGGCGGCGGAGGTCTGCTCGGGGAAGCGTCGGATATAGCTCGCCACCCGCCCCTCCAGCCAGCGCTGCAGATCGCCGTCTATGGTGGTGTGCACCAGCGCCCCCGCCTGATTATCGGCGGCAAGGCGGGCAAACAGCGGCGCCTCCATCGGCGTAAAGTGGCCGCGAGCCAGCACTGGTTCGATGCGCCCCTCCAGCCACGCCGGCTCGGGCCAGACGCCCTGTGCCACCAGTCGCTGCATCACCTTGTCGCGGGCGGCGCGGGCCCGCTCGGGATGCCGGTCCGGCCGGTTGCGACTGGGAGCCTGCGGCAGCACCGCCAACAGCGCAGCCTCGGCATAGGTCAGCTTGGCGGCGCTCTTGCCGAGATAGGCAAAACTTGCCGCCTGCACCCCCTCCAGATTGCCGCCAAACGGCGCCCGGTTGAGATAGACGGTGAGCAGGGTGCGCTTGTCGTAGTGCCACTCCAGCTGCAGTGCGCGCGCCATCTGGCGCAGCTTGCCGGGCACGCTCCTGTGGTAGGGCTCGATGAGGCGGGCCACCTGCATGGTGAGGGTCGAGCCGCCCGACACAGCGCGCCCGTAACGCAGCCACTGCCAGACCCCACGCACCATGGCCACCGGATTGACCCCGGGATGACGCCAGAAATAGCGATCCTCGTAGCCGAGCAGTGCCTCGATATAGCGGGGGGAGACCTGCTCCAGGGTCACGGGGTAACGCCACACGCCGCTGGTATCGGCAAAGGCGCGCAGCGGTCGCCCCTTCATGTCGAGCACCACCCGTGCGTAGGCAGGGTCGAGCGGCGGCGGCGGGAAGAGTCTATCCAGCGCCAGCAATAACAGGAGCAGTGCTACAACTCCCAGCACCGAGAAACGCAGCCAGCGTGGCAGACGGCCAAGCCAGCGCCAGCCAGCGCGGCCACTGCGACCCAATTTCAGCCAGCCACGATGCCAGAAAGTGAGCGGGCGAACCCGCTCACTGGAAGGAACGTTGCTCAGAGGGCGTCTGCGACTCATCAAGCGCCAGCTACTCAGAAATCGTTACCTCATGGATATCCTCACCCACAGCTCGCAGCTCAGGCCGATACATATCCTCCACCTGGGTCGGCGGTACCTGATAGCGACCCGGCGTTACCGCCCGCATCAGGTAGACCAGCTGCTGGTTGCTCCCCTCGCTCAGATCCAGCGCCGCCGTGTAACGGTCGTCGCGAAACTCCTGATGCTTGAGGTAGTCGTTCCACTCGCTCTGCCACGCCGGTTTCCCCTCAATGGAGAGCTCTTCCAGCTTGATGCTGTTGCCAAGGGCCGGGTTCTCCAGCTCGAAGCCAGCAGGAACCATCTCTACCAGCAGGGCATCAGGCACCGCCGATTCGCTGCTGACGTTGAGCCGCACCACCACCAGATCGCCGACCTTCACCTTGGCGGGATCAAACGGCTGACCATCGCTGTTGAACCAACTGCGGGTCACGCTCATCCCCTTGCTGATCCGTGCCGGTGCCTGTTCGGGATAACCGACCAGAGTGCGCTGCACATAGAGAGATCCCTTGCCCTCGTTGGTAACCGCACTGGCCGCCAGCGCCTCGGGGGCGCCCAGCTGCAGCGGGGCCGAACCGCTCAGGGATCCACTGCCAAGAGAGGAAGTCACCTTGGCCTGCCAGTCGGCGGCCGGATCAAAGCGGGCGAGTCGCAACAAGGCGAGCCGCTCCTGAGTGCTGAGCCACTGACGGTGAGCCAGGGTATCTGCCACCTTGGCACTGAGGGCCGGCCAGCGCTCCGCAGCCAGCTTGTGCTGGCGCAGCAAGGAGAGCTCAAGGGCCTGATCACGCAGCGGTGAGCCGTAATCCCCCAAGTAGTCGTCACCGCGCTCGGTCGCCAATGCCCGACTGAGGGCCTTGGCAGCGTTCTGCTCATCCCCCATGGCCGAGAGGGCCAGCGAGAGGTGGAGCAGCGGCAAACCGGATCTGGCGTGATCCGCCTGCTGCTCCCAGATAAGGCGCAAGGTGGCAAGCGGTGCCTTGCCCACCCGGGCCAGCACATAGGCGCTGTAGGCCTGATAGGCAAGACGGCTGTGCTCGGGGGCACTGCTCCAGCGCTCACCATACTGACTGTCGGTGAGATAGCTTTGCAGCCGGTTCAGAGCCTGATTGAGCATTGCCTCCGGCACGGCGTCACCCGCCTCCTTGCGCGCCAGCAGGTAGTCGGCGGCATAGGCGGTGAGCCACTGCTCCTCGTCGGAACGACCATCCCATAGGCCAAACCCGCCGCTTGGCAGTTGCAACCGCTGCAGCCGCTGCAGCAGGGCGCGCTGTACATCTGCCTCGCTCGCCGGTTTCTTGCCCTCTGCGGGTTTGCTCCAGGCGGTGCGCTCATCCGCCGTGGTCAGCAAGTAAGGCCAAGCACGGGACAAGG
Source organism: Aeromonas sp. HMWF016 (assembly GCF_963878195.1). Taxonomy (NCBI): domain Bacteria; kingdom Pseudomonadati; phylum Pseudomonadota; class Gammaproteobacteria; order Aeromonadales; family Aeromonadaceae; genus Aeromonas; species Aeromonas sp. HMWF016. Next base: position 51,915 of record NZ_CAWNWX010000050.1, on the reverse strand, counting down.
TCTGCTCCAGACAGGCGTAAGGGTAATCGGCCAGCGCCTGCCACTGGGCTGCCGGATCCCAGGGCGGGGTACCGGAGAGGCTGAGCAGCCCCTGCAGGTTGGCGCGATCCAGCCCGGCCAGCTCAGCTGGCGCAAAACTCATCTGCTGGCCGGGAGCCAACATCTGATAGCGCTGGCGAGTCTCGGCAGGCCAGGGGGAACGCAGCGGCAGATACCAGTCGCGCCTGATGGCAAAATCCTTGCCGCTGGCCGCCAACTGCAGGCTTGCCACGCCGCTCGCTCCGGTCACGGTGAGCGGCAGGGTCAGCCACTGCTCCTCGCCATTTTTAAGGGAAAGGGTGCCAGGCAGCTCGCCATTTGCCTTGAGCCCGCCATTGAGGGTCCAGACAAGGGAGAGGGTCTGATCCTCGCCGCTCATGTTGCGCAGCTGCACCAGCGCCCGGGTCTCATCCCCTCTGGCGCCAAAGCGCGGCCAGCCAATTTCGGCCACCAAGGGCGCCACTACCTTGACGGCGCGCTCGGCCTCCCCGACTTGCTGTTCGTTCCAGGCCAGCGCCATCAGCGCCAGTTCGCCGTTGAAGTTGGGCAGCTCAAGTGGGATCACCGCTTTGCCCTGCTGGTCAAAACTCACCTCGCCGCTCCACAGTGCGGCTATTTCGACCCGGCTCTCCAGCGCACCGCCCTTTTTCAGCGGCGCCCGGTCGCCACCGTAGTTGAGGCGGGCCAGCTTGCCATCCTGCGGCGGGATCACCTGGCCGTAGTTGTCGAACAAATCTTGCGCGAAGCGCTTGCGGCCAAAGAAGATCTCGAACGGGTCGAGAGGCTGGTAGTCGCTGATATTGAGCACGCCCCGATCCACCGCAGCCAGCAGCACCCGTCCCTGACTGTTGGGGGTGGAGGTGGCGGTCACTTCCAGCCGGGTAAGCGGCACCGCTTTATCTGGCGCGCTCAGGGTAAGCGGCAGACGACGCGCTTCCCGGTCCAGCGTGAGCGGCACCAGTCCGACCGAGCGCAGGCTCTGCCCCTGCTGGCTGCTGACCGGTTTGGAGGCGCTGTCTGGCGCGGCGATCTGGGCCGAGATATGCAGATCGTGGCGCTGCCACTCGGGACTGACCGGGATCTCGAACTCGCCGCGGGCATCCTTGGCATCGCCACCGGCCCCCTTGAGCTCGATACGCTGCCACCAGCGCAGGCCGTCGCCATCTTCCACTAGCAGCAACCCCTTACCGGGGCGCGGGGCTACCAGAGTCACTTTGGCCTTGTCGCCCGCCTGATAGGCGCGTTTGTCGAGAGTGATGGCAATCTTGTCAGGCCGTGCCTGCTCGCCACCACCGCCCCAGGCGTAACTGCCTATCTCCACCCGCAGGCTGGATTGATGGCCCTGACTGTTCTCAACCTCCAACCGATACCAGCCCGCCGCCAGTTGCAGCGTGAGCGGGGTCGGCCCCTTGCCATCCAGCTGCAGGGTCTGCTCCTGCTCCAGATAGGGCTGACTGTTGAACTCGTACTTCCACCCCTCGCCATCGGCGTAGTGCCAGTAGTAGTCGCGGTACTCGTTGATGAGGCGCACTTTCACCGCCCCCGCCACCGGCTGGCCTTGCTCATCGAGGTTGAGGATCTGGAAGGGGAGCGGCTTGCCCCCCTCTACCCGATCCGCCACAAAATCGGCCTTGAGCGCCGGCCACTGGCTGCCTGCAGGCCAGCCATACTGGGTGCGGCTGCGATTGACGGCGCGACCGCCGGGCTCGGAGAGCGACACCCGATAGGCCACCTCCAGCGGCCCGAGGGCGCGCACCCCATCGAGTTCATCAGCAAGCAAAAAAGTCCCCTGCCCCTGCGCATTGAGGGTGAGATTCAGCGGCTCAAGATCCCTGGCCTGCTCGGCAAGCAGTACGTCCCCCAGAGTGAACTCCTGCCACTGGGTAAAGGGCATGGTGGCGCGGCTTAACTTCACCTCCGCCTTGGCCTTGGTGGCACTCGCTGGCGCACCGTAGAGATAGTCCCCTTGCAGTGGCAGGGTGAGAGCCGCGTCCAGATCCGTGACTTCACCATCCGGCCCCTTGCCAAGTTGCAGCTTGAGCCGTTCCGGCAAGAACTCCTCCACCAGAAAAGGCCACTCGAAGCGGCTGCTGCCGGCGGTCTTGAGGTTGATGGTCCAGCGCCCGAGCGGCGCATCGTCTGGCAGGCGCAGGCCGTAGTGGGCGGCGCCAAGATTGTCCGGCAGCAGCCGTTTCTGTTCGAGCAGCTGGCCGTCCGGCTGTTTCACCTCCAGCTCCACCGCCATCCCCGGTAACAGCTGGCCATCTTGCCCTTTAAGCAGGATCTCGCTGTCGAGACGCTCACCGGGGCGATAGAGATCGCGCCCACTGAACAGATACAACTGCTGGGCCTGCCAGGGCTGAGTGCCGAGATCGAAGGTGGAGAGATCGAGCGCCGCCCCGTCGAGGCGCAGCACCGCCAGATGGTTGCCCTGCTCAGCCAGCAGCAGGCGGGCCCCCTGCACCTGATCGAAGCGGCGATGACCCTGCGGATCGGTATTTTGCACCTGCAGCCGGTTGCCCTTCTCGTCGAGCAGAGAGAGCTGCACATCCTTGAGGGGGTCGGCGCTGGCCAAGGAGCTGACGAACACCTCCAGCTGATCGCTGTAACGGCGGGCACTGAGCCCCATATCGCTCACCGCGAAATAGGTGGTCTCCTTGCGCCAGTCGTAATTGCCAAGGGGCGACATCACCGCAAAGTAGACGCCGGCCTCGGCCAGCTGCGGCTCCTTCACATTGATAAGGCGGGACTCGCGCCGGTTGGCATCGAGCTCCAGCGCGTAACGGCCGCTGAACACCCGCTTGGCCCGCTTGGTGATCTGCTCAAGTTCCCAGTTGCCCATGCCGGAACCGGGGCGATATTCCGCCAGGAAACGTGGCAAGTATTCGGCATCGACCCGAAAGAAGTCGATATTGACCTCGTCCACATTGACCGCGCTGATGGGCAGACGCAGCTCGTCGCGCAGCGGCAATACCATGCCGCTGGCAGTAAACGAGGCGCCCGCCTCCAGCGGCCGGGTCTTGAGGGTCCAGCTCTGGGGCCCTGGGCCCAACCCCGACTTGAGGCTCACCTCGTAGCTCTTGTCTGGCTGAACGTTCGGGAAATAGAGGGTGCGACCATCGTCGGCGAGGATCCACTCCCCCTGCAGCTGCTTGCCCCCTTCACTGACCCCGAGCCAACTCTGCCAGTTTGCCTTGGGCACCAGGGGGCCGGAGAAGACCAGCGCCAGCGCCGGGGCATCCCGATATTGACGGGCATTGGCCTGCACCACGGTGCTTGGGGCGCCCGTTTCCTGCTGCGCGGCAGGCTTTGTAGTCGGCCCATTGGCGACAGGCTTGTCGGGGCCACAACCGGCCAGCAGCAAACCGGCCAACCCGGATAGCAGCAGGGCCGACCAGCGGCGTCGATTCAGAGGGAGTGCTCCTTGGGCAGAGCGACGGGAAACCGGGCGAGCGTGAAAGAGGCGCATAGATTCCATCCTGGCTGGGATCCGCTGCAACAGCAGCGAGGCAGCAAACAGGATAAAGCATCGAGCGCCCCTGACACAAAGAGGATTCTCGCGGCGACAGGCGGAGGCCATCTTGCTGCGACAACGGCCGCCCTTTCAGAGCGGCCGAACACTCAGCAGAGCGAGCTCAACGGAGGGGGGATTGCTCTCTTTTGGCGCCGCCCTTGAACCAGCGAAAGAGGATGGCCGTGACGGCGATAAGGAAGAGCACCAGAGAGGTGATAAGCAGCATGCGGGTCAGCAGTTCGCTATGGGCAACAAAAAAAGGCACCGTCATCGCCAGCTTGCCCACCAGACTCAGACAAAGTGACCAGAGCACGGCGCTGGCAAAGCTCGCCACGCACATGCGCAGCACGCTCAGGCGACCTATCCCCATCAGCATGGGGGTCAGCACCCGGACGAACGGAATAAAGCGGGAGGCAAACATGGCCAGAAAACCATACCGATTCAGCAACCGGGTCGCTTTGGGCAAACTATCGGGCGGCAACATCCGCTCGATATGCTCCATAAAGCGGGTACGCTGCAGCGCCCTGCCCTGCAGATAGGCAAGCACGGAGCCAAACCCTGCCGCCAGTGGCAGATAGATGAGCGTCACTTCCGTCCCCAGAACCCCCATCCCCACCAGCCCGCCGGCCAGCAGCACCAGGCTATCTCCCGGCAGGGGGAGAAAGACAAATGCCGACTCCAGAAACAGCACCAGCATCAGACAACAGATGAGCATGGGCACCGCCTGCATCTGGATCAGGGCGTCAAAGTCCTGATGCCAAATGGCCATCAACATATCCAGCATCTCTTACTCCCTACCACAACGTTCACCGTGAACGAGGCAGGGGTTATAGCACTCCCCCCATGAACAAAACGTTAATTTTGTCTCGCAGAGAGAAAAAAATGCGGCGAAATGGCGCCGAGCGGCAAAAAGAAAAAGCCCCTCATCTTGCGCGCACAAGGGAGAGGGGCAAACAGGCACAGAAAGGGGTTACTCGGCAGTAGCCATCTGCCAGGTTTTAAAGCCGCCGGAGAGGTTCTTCACCTTGAAGCCGTGCTGGCTCAGCAGGCGGCAAGCGACGTGACCGCGCAGCCCGACCTGACAGCTGATAAGCAGCTCTTTCTCTTTGGGCAACTCGTGCAGACGGCTGCGCAGCTCGTCGAGCGGAATATGCATGGCACCCGGAATGCGGCCCAGCTTGTCGAGTTCGGGGCCGTTGCGTACATCCACTACCTGCTGGTGAGGATTGCGAGCCTGCACCTCGGCCACGTGGCAGAGCAGGGTATCCCCCTTCAGGTGATTGCTCGCCACAAAGCCGGCCATGTTGATTACATCCTTAGCCGAGCCAAAGGGCGGCGCATAGGTGAGCTCCAGATCCTGCAGGTCAAACACGGTGAGACCGGCGCGCTGGGCCACAGCCAGCACGTCGATGCGCTTGTCGATGCCATCCTTGCCCACCGCCTGGGCACCGTAAATCTTGCCATCCGGGGCAAACAGCAGCTTGAGGCTGACCGGATGCGCGCCCGGGTAGTAACCGGCGTGGCTGCCCGGGTGGACATAGACCTTCTCGAACGGCAGCCCCAGCTGTACCAGCCGTTTTTCGTTGAGCCCGGTGCTCGCCACCGCCAGATCGAACAGCTTGCAGATAGCAGTACCCTGAGTCTTCTTATAGGTTTCGGCTCGGCCCAGCATATTGTCAGCGGCAATGCGCCCCTGCCGGTTGGCCGGGCCAGCCAGCGGGATCAGCACTGATTCGCCGGTGACGAAGTCAATCTCCTCCACTGCATCCCCCACCGCATAGATAAAGGGATCCGAGGTACGCATACCGGCATCCACCTTGATGCCGCCCCGTGGGCCCAGCTCCAGCCCCGCCTTGGCGGCGAGAAGGGTTTCCGGTTTGACGCCGATGGCGAGGATCAAGAGACCGGTATCAAGATGGGAGCCGTCATTGAGGGTCAGGCGCAGACCACCGCTGTTGGCGGTAGCCACGGCAGCGGTTTTCTCGGCGGGCAGATCCAGACTCTCGATGGCAGAGAGGCCGGTGCGCAGGCGCAGGTCGATCCCCTCTTCACGAATGCGGGCATGGAGCATATTGGCCATCTCCCTGTCCACCGGCGCCATCACCTGATCGGAGAGCTCCAGCAGGGTGACATCCAGCTTGCGCTGATGCAGCGCCTCCATCATCTCCAGCCCGATAAAACCGCCGCCCACCACGGTGACGTGGCGCGGTTGGTCGTGGTGAAGAGAGGCCAGAATCCGGTCCATGTCGGGGATATTGCGCAGGGTATGCACCCGGGGGCTATCGATACCGGGGAAAGGCGGCCGGATCGGCGCAGCACCCGGGCTCAGCAGCAGCACATCGTAATGCTCGCGCTGCTCTTCACCTGTTTGCAGGTTGCGCACCAGTAGGGTCTTGCCCACCTTGTCTATCTCAATCACATCGTGGAAGACCCGCACATCGACGTTGAAACGACGCTTGAAACTCTGGGGAGTCTGCAGCAACAAGGCATCCCGATTGGGGATATCGCCACCGATGTGGTAGGGCAGACCGCAGTTGGCAAAGCTGACAAACTCGCCCCGCTCGAACATCACGATCTCCGCCTCTTCGCTCAGCCGGCGTGCTCTGGCCGCCGCCGATGCGCCCCCCGCAACCCCACCGATAATCAGGATCCGTTTCATCTGCAAGACTCCTCCTAGAAGATACTGGTCAATAAATTAGCAATCTCTAATTTAGATTTCAATGAAATTTTGTTTCCCTCGATTTTGCAGTATTCTTGCAGCCCCGACGGTTGCTTAACAGGATGTTGTTCGTTCATGTCGTCTACCGCTCTCAGTCATCTTCCCCCTGCCCTCCAGACTCCCCTTTTCTTTCGTCTGGATCTGCGCAGTCAACGGCTGGTCGCCCTGACCGACGTGATGCAAACGCCGCTCTACTGGCTCGACGAACCGCGCGCCCCCTGGCCTGCCCAGCTGCCTGCCGAACTACGCCAGCCCATCGAGCAGATGCTGGCCAATGGCCATGGCGGCAAACTCTCCCTGCGCTTTGGCGGCCAGCTCTGGCACATTGCCATCGCCCACGAGCAGGATGGCTTCTGGCTTATCTGCCTGCAGCATCGTCACCTGGAGCCGGTCTCCGAGCTGGCGCTACAACTGCCGCGTCTTAGCCAGATGGCGAGCCAGCAACAGTATGCCCTCCTGCTGGAAACCCTCAAGGAAAGTCTGGGCGCCGATCGACTCATTCTCTGGCACTATCAGGCCAACGGCGATCTGGGCTGCGAGCAGCTCACGCCCGTCTTTACCCTGGGCGTTGATGGCATTTATCCCATTCGTGGCGACAGCCGCTATATCCGTGCCCTGCGCACCCGCAAATCCCTGAGCTTCTCGGAAGCAGCTCATCAGCCAATGCTGAGCAACCACCTCTATCTGGTCAGTGCCGGCGTCAGCTCGCGCCTCGACGGTGCCATGCTGGAGCAGGACAAGCTCTTTGGCGTGCTCAGCATCGAATATCTCGACCCCACCCCTCTTGGCGACGAGATGCTGCAACTGGTGCGCCACTGCGCCCAGCTGCTTGGCCACTGGCAACCGGTGCAGGAGGAGAGCGCAAGCGACCTCGCCCTGCCTGCCGAGCTGCACCAGCTCACCGGCATCGACTACTGCAAAACGTTGCTGCAGTGGGCCAAAGCCGCCAGCGGTGCACGTGCCGGCTGGATCGGCGAGTTCCAGCCACGGGGGCAGGATCTATGGATCATTCCCCGCTGCGTCCTCAATGACGAGACCTTCTCCGCCCTCAAGCCCCTGCAGATGGATCCGGGCCCCGGCAGGGAGCTGTTCCAGCACGGGCAAGCCATCTATGTGGAAGATCTGGCGCTGCGTTATCCCAAGGCGCACCGTCTGCTGGCCCTCAATGCCAGGGCCTATATCGGCATCCCGCTGCACAACGCCGGGGGCACGCCAACCGGCCAGCTCACCCTGCTGCTCGACGAGACGCTGAGTGATCCTGAGCCGCTGCTGGATCTCTTGAGCAGCCAGCACGAGCGGGCCGCCATCGAGCTGCAACGTCTTGCGACCGACGATGCCCTACGCCTGGCCGAAGTGGCCTTCAATACCCACGACGGCCTGCTGGTGATGGATCACAACGGCATCATCCTCAAGGTGAACCACTCCTTTACCCGCATCACCGGATTTGGCGAGGTGGAGGTAGTTGGCCACTCCATCCGCAAACTGCGCCCCACCTACTATGGCGATCACCTGAAAGAGGATGTCAGCCGGGCCGTGGCCGAGCAGGAGTTCTGGCTGGGTGAGGAGCGCTGCCTGCATCAGGATGGCCACCTCTTCCCGGTGCGCCTGATGGTGAGCGGCGTGAAGGATGAGCGGGGGGAACTCAGCCACTTCATCTGCAGCTTCTACGACATCACCGAGGAGAAAGAGGCGGCCAGACACATAGAGCAGCTCGCCTACTACGACGATCTCAGCGGCCTGCACAATCGCCGCAGCCTCAACACCATTTTGCAGCGCACACTGGAGACGTCCGATGGTCAGTGGGGGGCATTGCTGCTGGTCGATCTCGACAACTTCAAGTCGATCAACGACTCCCTTGGCCATGCCTGTGGCGATCTGTTGCTGCAGGCGGTGGTGCACCGCTTCAGGGAGCTGCCGCAGGACAATCTGGTGCAGGCTCGCATCTCGGGGGATGAATTTGCCCTGCTCTTTACCCAGCTCGGGCAGGGCGAGGTGACCGCCAAAATTCTGGCTGAGCACTTCGCCCGCGAGTTGATGGGGCTGTTTCGCACTCCGTTCGAGATAGCCGATCACAAGCTGCACTGCAGCGCTTCGGTCGGGATCAGCCTCTTTGCCGGCAACGGCATGGATCACCTCACCCTGATGCAACAGGCCGACACGGCCACCCACATGGCCAAGCGCGCCGGTCAGGGCAACTACATCTTCTTTACCGAAGCGATGGCCGAGCAGGAGAAAAACCGCCTCACCCTCACCAACCAGTTGCGCGATGCCCTGCGCCACCATGAACTGCAACTGCACTACCAGCCGCAATATCGGGTGGATAACGGCACCCTCTCAGGGGTCGAGGCGCTGCTGCGCTGGCAGCGCAGCGATGGCACCATGGTGCCCCCCGGCGAGTTCATCCCCATCGCCGAGGAGACCAGCCTGATCCTCGAAATCGGCTACTGGGTGATGAAAACCGCCTGCGCGCAATACAGCTTCTGGCTCAACCGCGGCCTGCAGATACCTCACCTGTCAGTCAACGTTAGCGCCCGCCAGTTTCACACCCAGGGCTTCGTCCAGCAGGTGGAGTACATTCTGCGCGATACCGGCATCCCGCCTTCCCGCCTGCTGCTGGAGGTGACCGAATCGGTGGTGCTGGAGAATCGCATCGAGAGCATCGCCCGCATGCGCCAGCTCAAGGAGCTCGGCATCCTCATCTCCATCGATGACTTTGGCACCGGCTACTCGTCGCTCGCCTATCTGCGCGATCTGCCCGCCGATGAGGTGAAGCTCGACAGAAGCTTCATCCAGACCCTGGTGCACAGCGAGCAGGACAGGGCCATCGTCAAGGCGATACTCGATCTGGCTCAGGTATTCCGCTTTACCGTCACTGCCGAGGGGGTGGAGGAGGAGGCGCAACTGGCCATTCTCCGAGAGCTGGGATGCCAGCATTATCAAGGGTTCCTCACCAGCCGCCCGCTCACCATCAGGGAGTTGGAACAGCTGCTGGACGGCAACGGGCCGGACTAAAGGTGTAGGATCAATAGGGGTTTATGTAATAAAATAACGGCCTGCTCGAATCGTTGGAGTTGTCTATGTCAGTCATTAACCGGATCCCTGCCGTTGAAATCAGTGAACAAGCCGAGAGTCACGGCGCCATTGGCCGGATCCATTCCGTTGAAACCTGCGGTACCGTCGACGGTCCGGGAATACGCTTTATCGTATTCATGCAAGGATGCCTGATGCGCTGCAAGTACTGCCACAACCGCGATACCTGGGATACCGAGGGTGGCCGCGAAGTGACAGTGCCGGAGTTGATGAGTGACATCACCAGCTATCGCCACTTCATGAATGCCTCCGGTGGTGGCGTGACAGCATCCGGCGGTGAAGCCATGCTGCAACCGGCTTTCATCACCGAACTCTTTACCGCCTGCAAAGAGAAAGGGATCCACACCTGCCTCGATACCAACGGCTTCGTCCGTCATCTCGACGAACAGGTGGACAAGCTGCTCGACCAGACCGATCTGGTGCTGCTCGACATCAAGCAGATCAATGACGAGAAACACATTCCGCTGACCCACGTCAGCAACAGATACACTCTGGAGTTTGCCCGCTATCTGGCGGCCAAAGGCAAGACCATGTGGATCCGCTACGTGGTGGTGCCGACCTGGAGCGACGACGACGAGAGCGCCGAAGGGCTGGGTCAGTTCATCGCCGAGCTGGGCGAGAGCGTCGAGAAGGTGGAGCTGCTCCCCTATCACGAACTCGGCAAACACAAGTGGGACGTGCTGGGTGATCCTTACGAGCTGAGCGGGATCAAGCCCCCCAGCAAGGAGACCATGGAACGGGTCAAGGGGATCCTTGGCAAGTACCACAACAACGTGAAATATTGATGTGCAAGCAGGCTGACTCGTCAGCCTGCTCTGTTTTCGGGTGGCAGGGATCTGGCTGCCCGACGTAATCTGACTGCCTCGTGAGTGAACGAATGATGAGTGAAGGACAACTCGCCGCTCTTCTGATCTGGCTGCTGCTACTGACTTTCAGCCTGCGCCGCACCCTGTGGCAACTGCTTCATGACAACCCCCTCTACCAGCATCTGCTGCTGGGAAGCGCCATCGCCCTCATCCCGCTCTGGACGCTGCGCGCCGGTCTGCACGACGGACTGGAGGTGCATTTTCTCGGGCTCACCACCCTCACCCTGCTGCTGGGCTGGCGGCTGGCCCTGCTTGCCCCCTGCCTGACCCTGCTGGTACTCGACTACTTCGGCGTGACCAATCTGGCCGATTTTGGCTGGCAGGCGCTGGTTGGCATTGCCCTGCCGGTAGCCAGCAGCTGGCTGCTGTTTCTGGCCAGCTGGGCCTGGCTGCCCCGCCATCTCTTTGTCTATATCTTCGTTGCCGCCTTTCTTGGCGGCGCCCTCGCCATCTCGGTCAAGGTGGCAGCCAGCGCCCTGCTGATGGGGATAAGCGGCAGCTACCCCTGGCATATCATCACGGCAGACTACCTCTCCATCTGGCCGCTGCTGCTCTTCCCCGAAGCCCTGCTCAACGGCATGGCGATGACGGTGCTCGCCATCTACCGCCCCCACTGGGTCAACACCTTCTTCGATCGCACCTATCTGGGCAAATAACTCCTTTCCCCGATCTGCGCGCATAAAAAAGGAGAGGCCATGGCCTCTCCTTTTGCTATTCAGAATTGTGGCAAATCCCGGCTTAGTGCAGCTTCAGGGTCGGACGCAGTACCCGGTTGATGCGACCCACCAGCATGATGAGGCCGGTCTTGACGTAGCCGTGCAGGGCGATCTGGTGCATCCGGTAGAGGGAGATGTAAACCAGACGGGCGATGTAGCCCTCTACCATCATGGAGCCGCGCATCAGGTTGCCCATCAGGCTGCCCACGGTGGAGAAGCGGCTGAGGGATACCAGCGAACCGTGGTCGTGGTAGAGGTAGGGCTTCATCTCGCCGCCGTTCATCTTGGCCAGAATGTTCTTGAACGCCTGGCTGGCCATCTGGTGGGCAGACTGGGCGCGCGGCGGCACGAACTTGCCATCCGGCTGCGGGCAGGCGGCGCAGTCACCGATGACGAAGATGTTCTCGTCACGGGTGGTCTGTAGGGTCTCTTTCACCACCAGCTGGTTGATGCGGTTGGTCTCAAGACCGGCGATATCCTTCATGAAATCTGGTGCCTTGATACCGGCAGCCCACACCATCAGATCCGCTTCAATCAGCTCGCCATCCTTGGTATGCAGACCTTCGGCAGTCGCTTCGGTGATCATGGTGGCGGTACGCACATCCACACCCAGCTTGACCAGCTCCTGATGGGCAGCGCCGCTGATGCGCTCCGGCAGGGCCGGCAGGATGCGGGGGCCCGCTTCCACCAGCGTCACCTTCAGGCTGTCAGTGGTCAGGTTCTTGAAGCCGTAGGCATAGAGCTGCTCGACCGCGTTGTAGAGCTCGGCAGAGAGCTCGACGCCGGTGGCGCCGCCGCCGACGATGGCAATCTTCACCTTGTCGCCCGGCTTATATTCGGTCGCGAACTGCAGGAAGCGGTTCATCATGCTGTTGTGGAAGCGGTGCGCCTGGGAGGGGCTATCGAGGAAGATGCAGTGGTCCTTGATCCCCTTGGTGTTGAAGTCATTGGAAACAGAGCCGATGGCCATCACCAGATAGTCGTAAGGCAGCTCGCGCTCGTTGACCACGATGTCGCCACTGTCGTCGTGGATCGGAGCCAGTACGATACGTTTCTCGTCGCGCTTGATGTCGGTCAGGGTGCCGAGCTGGAAGTCGAAACCGTGGTTCTTGGCGTGAGACTGGTAGCTCAGGGCATCGATGCCCGCGTCCATGGAGCCGGTGGCCACTTCGTGCAGCAGGGGCTTCCACAGGTGGGTACGGTTACGATCGACCAGAGTAATCTTGGCCTTGTTCTTCTTGCCAAGCTTGCGACCCAGACTGGTGGCCAGCTCCAGACCACCGGCGCCGCCGCCTACAACGACAATATTCATCATGATGATTTTTCCTCGGTTCCTCAAAACGAAAGGGAGCCATTGGCTCCCTAAAACGAAATCGGTCGACGTGATGGATCAGGCTTCTTTGAAGGCCTTCATCCGCTGCAGATGGTGCGAGATGTTCTTGAACTTATGGGTCTCGCGATCATCCCACACGATGTCGTAATAGTTCTTCAATTCACGTTCAGTGTCCCGATTATCGCGCACTTCATCCTGAACGGAAAGGATGCACAGGCAGTTTCCTGAATTTTTCTTACGAAATTCAGTTACACACTTGGTGCCAATATCCTCGTACTCCTCCGGCCGGTCGATCTTGCCCTGCATGTTCTCTTCGGGGTGCAGATTGGGGTTGAAGATCACCTGACGAATGCCGCACAAAAAGCCGATGCGCTCGCTCCAGTAGCCGCCGAGTCCGACACCGCAGATAAGGGGCTTGGGATCTGTGCTCATGTCGAGCTGCTTCTTCACTTCCTTGAGCAGGTGGCTCATATCATGACGGGGGTGAACCGTGCTGTAGTGCACGAAACGCACATCATCATCAATAAACTGCAACTGCAGCACTTTCTCGTGATTACCGGGGCTGGTGGCATCAAAGCCATGCAGGTAGATGATCATGGATAAGACCTCAGGATCTGTGTCGGTTTTATCGAAACTACCCCAGCGGCAGCCTCACGCGCCACCAAAACATCCAACTTTCTTGCTTTGGATCACGCCAGCCCCTGCAACAAGATGCTGCGCGGGAGCCCTTGTCAGGCGCAATACGCAGACCTGCCCTATCAAAGTGAGAGCCGGTGGCCAAAAATGATACCGCCATTACCAATCTGAGACGCCCGGCAGCGCCCTTTGTCACTCTTATTGTGCCTGATCCCGATCCGGATGTGATTGAACCCTCAAAAAAGCCAAACGTTTTCACCACCAGTCACGATTGAGCATGTTTTGTGCACTGACCATGGCCTGCACCGGATCCCTCTCTCTTGCCCATCCCGATGAGTCCGGCGATCCACGCACGCGATAACATCTGTGACCGGGAAAGCCGCGGCTTTCGCTATCTTGCCCCAGCCCGTTGCCGGGGCTCGCCAAGGAGAGATCTGTTGATGAACGAGACCAATCCCCCCTCCTCCCGACCGGGAAAACGAATACGTCCCGATGACGAAGTGGAGCGTATGCTACCCGCCGGCCAGCTATTTACCCTCGGCTTGCAGCATGTGCTGGTGATGTATGCCGGCGCCGTCGCCGTCCCACTGGTGATAGGCGGCAGTCTGGGACTGCCCAAGGAGCAGATCTCCTACCTTATCAGTTCGGATCTCTTCTGCTGCGGCATCGTCACCCTGCTGCAGTGTGTCGGTATCGGGCGTTTCGCCGGGATCCGGCTACCAGTCATCATGTCGGTCACCTTTGCCGCCGTGATGCCCATGCTGGCCATCGGTGCCAATCCGGATCTGGGGCTCACCGGCATCTTCGGCGCCACCATAGCCGCGGGTATCATCTCGACCCTGCTGGTGCCCCTGATAGGCCGGTTGATGCCGCTCTTCCCCACCGTGGTGACCGGGGTGGTCATCACCTCCATCGGCATCAGCATTATGCAGGTGGGGATCGACTGGATGGCGGGAGGCAAGGGCAACCCCGAATATGGCAGCCTGCGCTATATCGGCACCAGCTTTGTGGTGCTCGCCTTCATTCTGGCTGTGACCCGCTTCACCAAAGGTTTTTTCAGCAATATCTCGGTGCTGCTCGGGATCATATTCGGCTTCATAGTAGCCATCGCCATGGGTGAGGTGAGTCTCGACGGTCTTGGTGAGGCGGCTTGGTTTGCCCCCATAGTGCCGTTTGCTTTTGGTTGGCCCACCTTCGATCCCATCTCCATCGCCACCCTGACGGTGATCATGCTCATCACCTTTATCGAGTCGATGGGGATGTTTCTGGCGCTCGGCGACATCGTAGGCCATCCTGCCAGTCGCGGCGATATCGTACGCGGCCTGCGGGTCGATGCCATCGGCACCATCATAGGCGGTGTCTTCAACAGCTTCCCCCACACCTCGTTCTCCCAGAATATCGGGTTGGTGAGCGTGACTGGGGTATCGAGCCGCTGGGTCTGCGTGATGTCTGGGGGGATCCTGCTCGCCTTTGGCCTTATCCCCAAGATGTCGGTGATGGTCGCCTCCATCCCTCCCTTCGTGCTGGGAGGCGCCGGCATCGTAATGTTCGGCATGGTGCTGGCAACCGGCATTCGCATTCTGGCGCGGGCCGACTACAACACAAACCGCCACAATCTCTACATTGTCGCCATCAGCCTCGGGATCGGCATGATCCCGACCGTCTCCGGCTCTTTCTTCCAACACTTCCCGGCGGCACTGCAGCCGCTGTTTCATAGCGGCATCCTGTTGGCCACCATCAGCTCGGTAGTGCTCAACCTCTTCTTCAACGGCTATCAACCGGATCTGACCCACCAGACCAAGCCATTGCTGGTCGGCCCGGTCAAACCGAAGCAGGAGCAGGCATAACCAACAGGCCCCGGAGACCGGTCCGGGGCCTGTCACTCACATCACCGCTTACCCAATCAGGCTGGCAGCTGTGCGAAGCGCTCTACCGCCTGCGCCACCTGCGCCAGACTCCCCTGCCAGAAGGCCGACTGGCGAATATCCTGCCCCAGATGTTTTGCCACCAGCGCCTCGGCACTCATGCGGCCGGTATCGCGCAGCAGATCGCGGTACGCCTGCGCCACATTGTCGTCTCCCGCCGCCTTGCGACTCATCAGTTGCTCATACACACCGAGGCTGAAGAGATAGCCAAAGAGATAGGGGTAGTTGTAAAAACCCAGCCCGGCGATGGAGAAGTGCGCCTTGGCCGCCCAGAACATGGGGTGATAACGACAGAGGCTCCCCTCATACCAGCGTCCCCACGCCTCGTCGGTCAGCGCCTTGAGGCGGGCCGGTGCAACATAGCCATGCTCCCGTTCGGCCACCAAGGCCTGCTCGAAATCGAAACGGGCCGGGATATTGACCAGGAAGGTAGCTGCGCCATCGGCCTCGGCCCAGGCAATCGCCAACTGCTCTTCGGGACTTTCTGCCTGCTCGAACAGGGCGCTGCGCACCAGAGTCTCGGCAAAGATGGAGGCCGTTTCGGCCAGCGTCATGGGATAGCTGCGCTGACTCATCGGCAGATCGCGGATCACCCAGTTGTGCCAGGCGTGGCCCAGCTCATGGGCCAGCGTAATGACATTGTCCATGGTGCCGGCATAGGTGACGAAGACCCGCGGCTCGACCGGTTCGGCAAACTTGGTGCAGTAGGCACCGGTGCGGCGATTTGGCGTAGGGGCCGCATCGATCCACCCCTTCTCGGCCATCATCCGGGCAAACTCCCCCATCTCCGGATCGAAGCGGGCAAAGGCAGCGGCAATCAGCTCGATCGCCTCCTCAAACGGGATCTCGCGGCTGCTGGCAGCCGGAGGCGGCGCAAAGAGATCCTCGGCCCCCGGATCGTCGATGCCAAGGCGTGCGGCCATCAGCTCCAGCGCCCGCTGACCAAGGGTTCGGGCCTGCCAGGTCTCGCTCATCAGCGTATCCAGGGTGGCGCGCTCGATATGGCTCTGATGACAGGAGAGATCGAGTGCATCGAGCAGCCGCTCACTGCCACGCTGGCGCGAGAGCTCCAGCCGCCAGCCGTTGATGGCGTTGAGGATGGCGGCCACCGTCTCCTGCTCTCCCTCCCAGCCAGCGCTGATGGCATCAAATGCTTCCCGGCGCAAGGAGCGCAGCGGGCTGGAGAGCAGATTGCTCGCCTCCGCCAGTCCCATCTCGCGGCCATCGATCACCAGCCGGATCTTACCCACCAGATCGTTGTAGAGGTTGCCCCAGGCGTGCAGACCATCGGTACCAAGACCTATCACCAGCTGCTCTGCCGCCACCGGCAGACGCTGATCCTGCAATCTGCGTTCGTGACGCAGGCGATACTCCTCCTCGCCAAGCAGGGGATCCGCCATCAGCAGGCCAAATTCGGCCTCCGGCAGCGCCAGCATCAGGTCCTCCACCGGCGCCAGCGTCTTGAACAGATCGGCATTGAGGGCGCGAGCACGGGACGCCAGCTGCTTGGCCAGGGTATCGCGAGCATCCTGACTGCCCCGGCAGGCCGCCAGAATCGCCACATTCCAGCCGATATGACGAATGCGGCGGGCACGCAGGCGCACCTCCCGCAGGCAATCTTGCCGCGCATCCCCAGCAAGGTCGGCCAGATTGGCGACCAGTGCCGCCAGTGGAGCTAGGGCAGCACGGGCTTCGGCCATGTCGGCCTCAAGCTCGGGACAGTCGAGAGCGGAATAGATATGGTGGTTGTGCCACTGCTGAAGGTATCGGGTTGCTTGCATCGAAGGCTCGTTTTGAAGATGTCAAACAGGGAGATGTGGCCGCCAGCGCTTCTCGCTGGCGGCCCCGAAAGATAGTGCAGACGCTTATTTGGCTGGCTTGAGTTTGCTCACCAAAGTCATCGCCAGCACCAGCAGCAGGCCCGCCACCACACCGGCCACGGCGTTGAGCAGAGTCGGCGTCACCACTGCCAGTACGGCCCCCACAGTAGGCAGAGTGGCGACAACAGCGGCGGCACCTTCAATGAGGTGATGGGCAAAAGGCCAGCCATGCACCAGAATGCCGCCGCCCACCATAAACATGGCGATCGTCCCCACCAGCGCCAGCAGATGCATCAGCTTGGGCGCCGTACTCAGCAGTCCCTGCCCGACCGCACGGCGCAGTGCCCCGCCATCCGGCTTTTTCAGGAGGTGCAGGCCGATATCATCCAGTTTGACAATCAACCCGACCAGCCCATAAACCCCGATGGTCATCAGCAGGGCGATACCCGCCACCACCGAGAGCTGCAGGGCGATGCTCGCCCCCTGTACTGTGCCAAGGGCGATGACGATGATCTCGGCGGAGAGAATAAAGTCGGTGCGGATCGCCCCCTTCACCTTCTGCTGCTCGAAAGCCACCAGATCGTCAGGAATGGGGCCGGCATGATGTTCTCCCTCCTCCTTATGAGGCAAAAACTTGTGCGCCAGCTTCTCGGCACCTTCAAAGCAGAGGTAGGCCCCCCCCAGCATCAAGAGCGGGGTAATGAGCCAGGGCACCAGGGCACTGATGGCGATGGCGGCGGGCACCAGAATCAACTTGTTGCGAAATGAGCCCTTGGCCACCGCCCACACCACCGGCAGCTCCCGCTCGGCACGCACTCCGGAGACCTGCTCCGCATTGAGGGCAAGATCGTCCCCCAACACCCCTGCGGTCTTCTTCGCCGCCATCTTGGTCATCAGCGCCACGTCATCGAGCACGCTGGCTATATCATCGAGGAGGGCCAACAAACTGGTTCCGGCCATATCAAAGATTCCTTATATCAGTGAGAACAACCCCGGGAGAGAGGTGTAGGGTCTGATGACCTCCTGGGTCAGCAGGGCCACCTCATGGCGATGGCAGGCCATCATCGGCCGCGCCAAGCAACAGTCGCTCACCATCTGGGGTTACTTCTTTCGGGCAAAAGATGGCACAGTGTAACGAGAAGCTACCGTTTCGGCAGCACCCCGGAGCCATTTGTTATTGGCCCACCTCAACACACCAGCAAGGAGTCCCCATGCAACCCTGGCAGCCTCTGCTCGATTTCTGGTTTGGCGACCCGGCCGACGACGCCCTGCGTGCCAAACGACAAGCCCCGCTCTGGTGGGGCAAAAGTAGCGAGACCGATGCCCTGCTGGCCCGGCGCTTTGGCGCGCAAGCAGAGGCGGCCGCCAACGGGGAGCTGGCCGACTGGGCCGATCTGCCCCACGGCAGGCTGGCGCTGATCCTGCTGCTCGACCAGCTGCCCCGCAATATCCATCGCGGCACACCCACCGCCTTTGCCCGGGATCCGCTCGCCCGCGAGCAGTGCCTCAAGGGGCTATCCCTTGGTATGGACCGACAGCTCTCACCGCTGGAGCGTGTCTTCTTCTATCTGCCGCTGGAACACGCGGAGTCCCGCGAGCAGCAAGCCAGAAGCGTGGCCCTGTTCGAGGAGCTGGCCGCCGAGCAGGCGCATTCCTCAACGAACGAGACCTTCGCGGGCTTTGCCGACTTTGCCCGCCGCCATCAGGTGATCATCGAACGCTTTGGCCGCTTCCCCCACCGCAACGTCACTCTTGGTCGCACCTCGACGCAGGAAGAGGCGGCGTTTTTGCTGCAACCCGGTTCGGGCTTCTAAACCGGCCAGCCATAAAAAAATCCCCGCCATGGTCATGATGGGGATTTCTCTTTGCACCGGCCAACCCTCTGGTCAGCTCAAGCCATGGTTATGCCTTAGCGGGAGCACTCTCGCCCAGCTCTTCGGTCTCGCCCAGACTGTCTTCGGTCTTGGCGACCACGCTGGCGGCGATGGCGTTGCCCAGCACGTTGGTGGCAGAGCGACCCATGTCGAGGAAGTGGTCGATACCCAGCAGCAGCAGGATGCCCGCTTCCGGAATGTGGAACTGGTTCAGAGTCGCGGCAATCACCACCAGAGAGGCGCGTGGCACCCCGGCCATCCCCTTGGAGGTGACCATCAGCAGCAGCAGCATGGTGATCTGCTGGGCGGTGGAGAGCTCGATGCCATAAGCCTGAGCGATGAACATCACCGCGAAGGTGCAGTACATCATGGAGCCGTCGAGGTTGAAGGAGTAACCCATCGGCAGCACGAAACTGGCGATGCGTTTGTCACAACCGAACTTCTCCAGACGATCCAGGGTCTTCGGATAGGCCGCTTCAGAGCTGGCAGTAGAGAAGGCAAGCAGGATGGGTTCGCGGATCATCGCCAGCAGCTTGATGATGCGACCACGCAGGAAGGCGCCACCCATGGCGATCAGCAGCAGCCAGAGGCAGCCAAGGGCGATGTAGAACTGGGCCATGAAGCTGCCGTAGGTAACCAGAATACCCAGTCCCTCTTTGGCCACCATGGCGGCAATGGCGCCAAACACGGCGAACGGCGCAAAGTTCATCACGTAACCGGTCACTTTCAGCATGATCTCGGCAGCACTGGCCATCAGCACCACCACCGGTTTGGCCAGATCGCCCAGCGCCGCAGCGGCCAGACCAAAGAACAGGGAGAAGACCACGATCTGCAGGATCTCGTTGGTGGCCATCGCCTCGACCACGCTTTTCGGAATGGCGTGGGTCACGAAATCTTTCAGGGTAATCGCGCCGGCAGAGATGCCTGAGGTAGCGGCATCATTGGGCAGGGAGAGAGAGAGGCCCACACCCGGCTGCATCAGGGTGACCATCACCAGACCCAGGCTCAGGGAGAGCAGGGAGGCCAGCATGAACCAGCCGAGGGTTTTGGCACCGATACGACCCACGGTGCGGGTATCGCCCATCTTGGCGATGCCGACCACCAGAGTGGTGAAGACCAATGGTGCGATGATCATCTTGATCAGTCGCAGGAAGATATCGGTCAGGATCGTGATGTTGTTTGCAAAGTCTGCCGCCTGATCGGCAGCAAACAGGCGATAGCCCTGGCCGGTAAGGATGCCAAGCAACATCGAAATGAGGATGGCGACCGTCAGTTTATTCATTTTCATGGGGGAGTCCCGGTTTTGATTGGTGCAAGCCGTTGACAGTGGCATGGGAGCCACTACAGTCCGTTTTTGTGATCCGAGCCGTTGATTCCTGGCGGCTGGTATGCTGGGAGAATGCCTAAAAGCAGGGGGTAAATCTAGAGGCTTACTCCAGAATTTTATGCTGCTGTTAGATGTATGTGATATGGATCTTGCAACAAACCGATATTAATCACCGTTTATTTTAATATCAGCAAGATATTTGGTGGAAAGCGACTGTTCATTAATTGCCCGCTTTAGCAACCGGAAGGTAAGCAGGGCCGAGATGGTGTGTTGTACCTGCATCTGCGCCATGAAGGTGTCCGGCTCATCCTCGTCAAAGCCGAACATGGGTCGCTCCGGGGTCACCCTTATCGCATCGCGCGCAATGGTCAGCTCCTCCACCTGCAGCATGGGGTAACCCTCCCGCTGCGCCAGCTCCCCTGCCCGCTTGAGCACATATTTGCGGGCCGTCTCCCTGTCCACCAGATCGTTGCCGACAAACTCCAACTGCCACTTGTCGGGCGCAAGGCGGGTCTCGGAAAAACCGGTGCGGCCGTTCCAGAACGACTTCTCCTGCTGATATGGCGTGGCACAGCCACCGAGCAGCAGGGAGAGCAAAACCCGAGGTCGCCAGATGGATGCAGAGAGAGACACGATAACCCCCGTCAGGGCAGAACTGTGTCGCTACTACAGCACAGCGCAAGGGGGATAGACAATCGCAGCAACGGCGCAAAGCAGAAAAGAAAAAAGGCCTTGTCGTTTGACAAGGCCTTTTCCGGGGAATGATGGTCGGCGTGAGAGGATTTGAACCTCCGACCCCTGACACCCCATGACAGTGCGCTACCTGGCTGCGCTACACGCCGACGAAGTCAGTCTGAGCTGACGGGGGCTGAGTTTATGGAGATGGCCCAGCCCTGTCAACAAAGAAACGCCGCCAATTCCCCGACAATGGTGCGTTCGCCTGCTTTGCGAACAATCAGCGGTTAAAGGTCAGCCGCTTGCCCAGGATCTGGTCAGTGACCTGCCCGTTTTGCCAGGCGATCTGGCCATTCACCAGAGTCATCTCTACCGTGCTGTGGAAACGGTAGCCGTTGAAGGGCGACCAGCCACAGTGGTAGAGGATGTTGTCATCGTTGACCACGTAGGGCTTGCCCAGATCCAGCAGCACCAGATCGGCAAAATAGCCCTCGCGGATGTAGCCGCGATCCTGCACCTGGAAGCGCTCGGCCACCGCGTGGGAGGTCTTCTTGACGATAGTCTCCAGGGTGAAGACGCCATTGTGGTAGAGCTCCAGCAGCGCCTGCAGGGAGTGCTGTACCAGCGGCACGCCAGACGGCGCCTTGAAGTAGCTGTTCTGCTTCTCTTCCCAGGTGTGGGGAGCATGGTCGGTGGCAATGATATCGAGCACGTCATTGCGCACCGCATCGAGCAGCGCGTGCTGATCTGCCGCGCTCTTCACCGCCGGGTTGCACTTGATCTGGCTGCCCAGGGTGTCGTAATCGGCCTCGTTGAAGAACAGATGGTGAACACACACCTCGGCAGTGATGTTCTTGTCTTTCAGTTCACTCAGATCGTGGCTGGCGGTAAAGAGCGACAGCTCCTTGGCCGAAGTCAGATGCAGCACATGCAGCTTGGCGCCGTACTGCTTGGCCAGCGCCACCGCCATGCTGGAGGATTTGTAGCACGCCTCGTCACTGCGAATGCGGCCGTGCTCGCTCATCGGCACATTTTCGCCCCACTTGGCCCGCGCCGCCTCTTCCGCCTTGGCGATGGTCGGGGTGTCTTCGCAGTGGGTGACGATCATCACCGGACTCTCGCGGAAGATGGCCGCCAGGGTCTCCTGATTGTCCACCAGCATGTTGCCGGTCGAGGAGCCCATGAACACCTTGACCCCGCAGGACTGCTTGGGATCGAGACGCTTGATCTCTTCCAGGTTGTCGTTGGTGGCGCCGAGATAGAAGCTGTAGTTGGCAACGGAGGAGTTGGCGGCGATCTGGTATTTGGCTTCGAGGGCTTCGAGGGTGGTGGTCTGGGGATTGACGTTGGGCATTTCCATGAAACTGGTGGTGCCACCGGCGACGGCGGCGCGGGATTCGCTGGCGATGGTCCCCTTGTGGGTCAATCCCGGCTCCCGGAAGTGGACCTGATCATCGATCATTCCGGGGATCAGGTGACGACCTGCGGCATCGATGACCAGCGCATCGGGCGCCTCGATATCCGGGGCGATGCGGGCAATCCGTTCCCCCTCGATCAACACGTCGGAGGCATAGATGCGGCCTTCGTTGACCAGGGTGGCATTTTTGATAAGCAGTTTGTTCATGGGGGGTTCCAGTTCCTTTGCCGATAATCGCGGGTCATAATATCGCAAACTGCCCTTTCTCTGTAGCAAGGCCTGACTGATGAAGTTATTTGTAAGAGATTTGACCGTGATCGACTCCAGCTACCTGTGCGAACGCCGCGGCATGGTCGGCGAGAGCTGGCTGGTAGATATCGAGATGAGCGGTGAGCTCAACGAAATGAGCATGCTGCTGGACTTTGGCCGGGTAAAGAAGCTGATCAAATCGATCATCGATGAAGAGGTGGACCACAAGCTGCTGGTGCCGACCGAGTGCCCGCTGATCCACATCGAAACCCTGGACGGCGACGAGAGCACGGTGGATCTGCTGCGCCCGGGGCGCTCCATCCACCTGCGCTGCCCGACCCAGGGCTTCGCCTTTATCCCCGCACCTCTGGTCGATAAAGAGTCGGTGACTCGCTACCTGCTGGCGGTACTGGCCAAACGGCTGCCGGGCAATATCAAGGATCTCTCCCTGACCCTGCGCCACGAAGCCATCGACGGTGCCTTCTACCACTACAGCCACGGCCTGAAAAAGCACGATGGCAACTGCCAGCGCATCGCCCACGGCCACCGCTCCCCCATCGAGATCCACGTCGATGGTGAGCGCGATGGTGAGCTAGAGCTCAACTGGGCCGAACGCTGGGGCGATATCTACCTCGGCACCGAGGAAGACAAGGTGGCGTTGACCGAGCTCGCCTTGAGCCCCCGCGCCAATGCCCAGCTTGGCGAGCATCACATCGGCTTCAAATATGTGGCGCCGCAGGGGCTGTTCCAGCTGGCCATCCCCAGCGCCGAGGTGGAGATGATCGACACCGACACCACGGTCGAGCTGCTGGCCTGCTATATCGCCCGCGAAGTGAAGAAGATGGTGGGCGACAAGTTCGTCAAGATTGTTGCCTATGAAGGGGTCGGCAAGGGCGCTATCGCCTACGCCTGATCCTCTTGTCACTGCCGCAAACAACAAGGCCCCGCAACTGCGGGGCCTTGTTGTTTCAGCCTGTTGCCATCAGGCGCTCAGGCGGAAGCGCTTGACCAGGCTCTCCTGCTGCTCGGCGAGGGAGTCGAGCTGCTGGCTGGTCTGGGCCACCCGCTCGATCCCCTGGTAGTTGAGATCCGAGATATCGGAGATACGGTTGAGGTTGGTAGCGATGTCGGCGCTGGTCGCCTGCTGCTGCTCGGCGGCGGAGGCAATCTGGCTCGACATGTCGCTGATAAGCACCACGATTCCCTGCACCTCTTCCATGGCGTTGTTGGCGTGAGAACTCTGATCCATGCAGCTGTCCATCTCGCGGGAGCACTCCTGCATCACGGTCACCGCTCTGGCGACCCCCTGCTGCAGGTTCTCGATCATGGTCTGGATCTCGCTGGTGGATTGCGCGGTGCGCCCCGCCAGACTGCGCACCTCGTCGGCGACCACCGCAAAACCGCGCCCCTGCTCGCCAGCACGCGCCGCCTCAATGGCCGCATTGAGAGCCAGCAGGTTGGTCTGCTCGGCGATGCCGCGAATGACGTCAAGAATGTTGCCGATCTGGCTGCTCATGTTGCTCACATCGCCAATCACCTTGCCGGTCTGTTGCAGCTTGCCCGCCAGCTGATGGGTGGTGGTGATATTGCCCGCCATCACCTTGCGCCCCATCTCGGAGGCCTTCTCCACATCCATCACCCGCTCCAGAGTCTGGTTGGCAGCCTGCGCCACCTCGCGTACCGAAGCTTCCATCTGGGTCATGGCGGCGGCGACCGAGGCGGTCTCCTGACGCTGTTTCTCCAGATCCGCCCGCACCGATTCGGTGGTATGGCGGTTGCCATGGGCGGCATCGTTAAGCTGGGCTGATGCGTTGGAGAGCTGGGCCAGCACCTCCCCCATCTGCTCGATCAGCAGGTTGAGCTGGCTGCCCAGCTGGCCAAATTCGTTCTTGCTGTGAAAGCCGATGCGCTGGGTCATGTCACCACGAGTCACCTCGGAGAGGACTCGCAGCAGCTCACGCAGCGGACGGCGGATCGCCTTGCCCAGGGTGTAGGCCACCAGCATGGCGATCAGAATGGCGACCACGATGCTCGCCCCCTGAGTCAGGGTGCTCTGGCGCTGCACCTCTTTGGCATGCTGGATACTGCCGTTCATCAGCTGCTGGCTGCTCGCGGTCATCCGCTCCAGCCGGTTCTGGATCTCGACGATAAGAGCGCTGGCCTGCTTGCTCTTCTCCCGCATCAGCTCCTGCTGCTTCATCAGCGCCAGATACTGGGCCAGCACCCCTTCACTGGCGGTGGTGTCGCGCACGAAGCCGTGAACATAATGGCCCATGTCGTTCTCGAAATTCTTGAGCTCACCCTGCAGATCCTTGATGGTGCTGTTGAACCCCTCGATCTGCATCTTGTTGCGCTTGAGCGCCCCTTCGATGGGAGCCGGGATAGTCTGGTTGAGCGCATCCATGGTGGAGAGTTCGATGGCGGAGAGCTTGGTGGTCAGGGTCTCGGAGAGCATCTTGATGAAGCTGTCGTCGATGGTGATCATCATGTCACCCAGATTCTTCTTGAACTGGGGCAGGCTGACCTGAAACTGCCCCTTGGCCAGATTGACCTTGTGCAGCCGGGTGAGCAGCGCCTCGTGCTCGCCGGGCAGGGTATCGGTCAGTTCCAGATAACGCGCCACCTGCTCGCCAAGGGCGGTCATTTCGCCCTGCAGCTCGGGGTGTTCGGCCACCTGCTGACGCAAGGCGGCCAGAGTCTTGTCGACCTGCGCCTTGGCCTGTTTCAGCTCAGCCACTTCGGCCGGCAGCTGCTTGGGGTCCTGCTCGGTCAGCACATCCCCGAGCCACTTGTTGGCGCTGAGCAGAGAGATCTGGGTCTGACTGCTGGCGATCACCAGCGGCATCGACTGCTGGGTAACCTGTTCCAGCGCCCCGCCGAGGGTCTCCTGACTACGAAATGTGAGCAGTGAGCTGGCCACCATCACGGCCACCAGAATAGCGAAGCCGAGATAGACCCGCTGCAAGATGGAGAGATCCGACATTGATTGTTTCATTATTATCCCGCTGTATATGCAAAAGTCCCTTGCCTGAGTACCCCGTCCTTTTGATACCCTGCAGACCACCCTGAACAGGCGCTACAGATGACGTCCCTCCGGCTATCGGTATTTTTAACAATAACTGAAGGGAATGGGACATCAGCTGTGTCAAATCTCGGCTTGTGTCACACTTGCCGTGCAGCGCGGAGCCGCTTGGGATCCAAATTCGATTTTCTTTTTCTCATAAGGGAGTTAGCCATGGCGCAAGAAACCATTTTCAGCAAAATCATCCGTAAAGAGATCCCCGCCGACATCCTTTATCAGGACGATCTGGTGACCGCTTTCCGGGACATCCAGCCCAAGGCCAAGACCCACGTGCTGATCATCCCCAATGTGCTGATCCCCACCGTCAACGACGTGGAGCCGGAGCACGAACTGGCTCTTGGCCGGATGTTCACCGTGGCGCGCAAGCTCGCCGCCGACGCGAGTATTGCCGAGGATGGCTACCGCCTCATCATGAACTGCAACCGCCACGGCGGGCAGGAGGTCTACCACATCCACATGCATCTGGTCGGTGGCCAGCCGCTGGGACCGCTGCTCAGCCTGTAATGACTCGCTACATCTCAACCTGCCGCAGCGCCCTGTTGCTCTGCGGCGCCCTGCTGTTGCTGGGGGGCTGCGCCTCCCGCTGGCAAGACATGTTCGTCTCCTACTCCGATCAGATGGTGCCGCTGCGCAACCAGCTGCTGCTGGGCCATGCCGCCGAGGCGCTACCCGAGGTGCGCGACTCCACCCTCGGGGATGACACCTTTGTCCTCGATCGCCTTGAAGAGGGTCGCATCGCCTGGCTCGCCGGTCAGGATGCGGGCAGCAAGCAGGCGTTTTCTGCCGCCGACAGCCGCCTTCAGTGGGAAGACAATCAGGCCGAATACCGGCTGAGCCACGGTCTGGATCAGGTGGGCAGCCTGCTCACCAACGACCAGTCGATGGCCTACCTCACCCCCGATTACGAACGCACCATGCTGCACCACTATCTGGCCCTCAACTACCTGCAACGAGGGGATGCCGATGGCGCCCTGGTGGAGGTACGCCGGGCCAATCAGGTGCAGGAGCAGGCCCTGAAACGGCGAGCTGACGAGGTGCGCAAAGCGAAGGATGAGAGCGAAGAGGCCGAGACCGAGGGGGAGATGCGCCAGCTGATGTCGCGCGGCGCACCCGAGCTCGACCGGCTGATCGGCAAGGTCAAGAACGGTTTCCAGAACGCCTATACCTTCTACTTCTCCGCCGTGCTCTATGAGGCTGCGGGGGATCTCAACGACGCCTGGGTCGATTACCAGCGCGGCTACCAGATAGCGCCGGACAACCGCAGCCTGCAGGATGCCTTGCTGCGTCTGGCGGTGCTGCGCGGCGCACCGGACGAGATCCGCGCGACCGAGAAAAAGGTGGGTCGCAAAGCGCCACCACCCGCTAAAAATCAGGGCCAACTGGTGGTGCTGTTTGAAGATGGCCTGATCCCGGCGCGGCGCGAACTCTTCCTGCCGCTGCCCATCTCCACCTCCCACGGCGATTTTCGCACCTTTACCGTGGCCATCCCCTATTACGATAATCGGGCCAGCGACACGGGGCCGCTCACGGTCACGCTCGGCAAACGGGTTGAGCAGACCAGCGAGCTGGTCAGGCTGGAAGCGCTGGCCGCCAAGGATCTGCAGGAGCGGCTGCCCGGTATGCTGACCCGCCAGGCGCTGCGGCTGGTGGCCAAGGAGCAGATGCGCCGCACCGCCGCCAAAGAGGGGGGTGATGTAGGCAATATTCTGGTGGGGATCTTCAATACCCTCTCGGAACGGGCTGATACCCGCAGCTGGCTGACACTGCCGGCGCAGGCATCGAGCTGGCAGGGGATGGTGCCGGCAGGTGAGGTCAATCTCACTCTGGGAGCGGGTGCCGCCCAGCATCAGTTGCCGCTGACCATTCATAGCGGCCGTACCACCCTGGTGTGGGTTCAGCGCCTCGGCGCCGGTCTGGCGACTAGGGTGATGCCGCTCTGAACAGACGGCGAAGAGAGATAAGCAAGACGATTAACCGGGCAGGCGCAAGTGCTGCCCCACTCACTCCAATCAAGGAGAGCAAGATGAAAGCATACGGGTTGGCCCTCGGGCTCGCGCTGCTGCTGACCGGCTGCGCCACCAACACCTCCGGCGTGGCGCTCTATGGGGCACCGGGCGCCGCAGCGGTGGCGGAGCAGCATCAAAACGTCAACGTCACCCTGACCGAGCTGAGCCGCCGTGAACAGAATGGCCTGCTGCAGGTCAATGTGGCCGCCGCCAGCACCCAGCGCGGCGATAACAAGCTGCAATACATGTTCTATTGGTATGATGAGGCAGGTCAGGAGGTCGCCAGCGACGGTCGTGGCTGGACACCGCTCAAGCTGCACGGCTATCAGACCCGCACTCTGTCAGCCCTGGCCCCGACCCCGACCGCCCGCGGTTACCGGATTTATGTACGTGAAGTGATTGAGGAATCCTACTGATGAAAATGAATCATGCCCTGCTGATCCTGACCGGCGCTTTGCTGCTGGGCGGCTGTTCCAGCACCACGGTCAGCTACGGTGATCCGACCGAAACCGAAACGGTCACCGTCGATTACGGCTCCAGCGATCTGCAGGCCATCGCCGACAAGATGGCGGATTCCATGCTGGCCTCCCCCGCCACCAGCGAGATCACCGCCGGCGGCCGTCCGGTGATGTTCATGGACTCCATCCGCAACAAGACCTCCGAGCACATCGATACCGAAGCGATCACCGACACCATCCGCACCAAGTTGCTGCGGGCCGGCAAGTTCCGCTTCGTCGACATGAGCAAGGTCGCCGCCGTCAAGCAGCAGCTCGAATACCAGCAGAGCAGCGGCATGGTGGATCCCGCCTCCATGGTGCGGCTGGGCAAGCAGACCGGCGCCCGCTACATGGTCTATGGCAACCTCGCCAGCATCGTCAAGGACAACGGCAAGGTGAAGGATGTCTACTACCAGATGACCATGAACCTGATGGATCTGCAAAGCGGCGAGCTGCTCTGGGCTGACCAGAAAGAGATCCGCAAGCAGGCGAAGAAGTCCACCTTTGGCTGGTAATGCTCACCAGGTGATGCTCGCCCCCGACGCTTTGCTCGCCACGCTGCCCGTCCCATGGCGAGGCGGGAGTCTCGAGCCGCTTGGCGCGGGCCTCACCAACAGCAACTATCGACTGCGCCTCCCTTCGGGGCGCAGTTACTTTTTGCGTCAGGGCCACCCGGACCCGGTGCGCCTTGGCATCGACCGGGCCACCGAATGGCAGCTCTATCAGGGAGCGATGGCCGAAGGGCTGGCGCTGCCCTGTCACTACAAGGATCCCGCCAGCGGCCTGATGCTGCTCGAGTGGTGCGATGAGCCAAACTGGCTCGAAGCCGCGCCCGCCGTCGCCGAACAGCCCCGTTTGCTGGCTGAGGTGCTGCGCAAGCTGCATCGCCTCCCCCTACCCACCGTGGTGATGGCGGTGCGCGCCCACGCCGCCGGTTATCGCGCCCGGTTGGCTCAGGTACCGACCTGGCTACCGACGCTGGAGCGCAGCCTGCTTGCCAACCGCGAACCCGACGATTGCTGGCGGCCTTGCCACCATGATCTCAATCCGGCTAACTTGTTGGGTCACGCGCCCTGGGTTATCGACTGGGAGTACGGCGCGGCAGGCCATCCCGGCTTTGAAGTGGCCAGCATCCAGCGCACCCACGACTGGCCCGAAGAGCAGCGCAAAGCGCTGGAGGAGCACTATCTGCGCTCGCTACTACGCCATGAGTGGCCCGATTTTCAGAGCGAGGCGTTCATCCCCTGGGTCGACTATATCGGTCTGCTCTGGGCCCTGTTGATGGCCGAACAAGACGCTTCGCCCGACTACGACGCACTGATTGCCCTCAACCGGCAACGACTGGAGTGACAGATGATCAACAAGGTGCGCTGGCACAAGCCAAAAACCTGGGGGCTGCTACTGCTTGCCCTGCTGCTGACCGGCTGCTCGACCCGGGTCATCTACTACTGGATTGATACCGCCATCATCTGGCAGCTGGACGACTATTTCGTCCTCACCTCCCCCCAGAAGGATCTGCTGAGCCGCGAGGTCAAAGGGCTGATGGCATGGCACCGCCAGCACGAGCTGCCCCGCTATGCCCGGGATCTCGATACCCTCGCCAAAGCGGTGGCCAGTCCCATGACACCGGAGCAGATCTCCACCAATCTCGATGCGGTGCAGCAGAGCCTGACCCGCACCTTGGAGAACGCCATTCCCCGCACCGTCAGGCTGGCGAGCACTCTCAGCGATGAGCAGGTGACCCGCTTCATGGCCGATCGGCTCAAGCGGCAGCAGGAGCGGCAGCAGGAGTTTGCCAGCGAACCCAAAGAGAAGATGCTGGCGGAGTTTCGCGACAAGATGAACCAGCGCCTTGAGTACTGGATTGGCGAAGTGAAACCGGCGCAGGCGCCACTGGTGGCACAGTGGGCCGAGTGGCAGTACGAGCTGATGCCCCCCTGGCTCGAGTTCCAGACCTCCTGGACCAAAGAGCTGGACAGGCTGATGCAGCAGCGCCAAAGCCCCGATTTCACCCGCGAACTGACCGAACTGCTGGCACAGGGGGATGGCATGATGGATGGCCGCTTTACCGGTTATACCGAGCAGTCGCGCCAGCGCACCGTCAACTGGCTCTGCGCCATGAGTCAGTCACTGGATCTGGCCCAGCGGGCCCATCTCTACTCACTGCTCAAGGGCTATGCTCGCGATTTCCAGCAGATGACCGGGAGCTGACCAAGGGGCTTCAGAATAATCCTAATTGGGCGGCAAGGGTTGTCCCACCTGCGCTGCCTGTGGTAGTTTCCCTTTTCCATTTATCGGGAATACCCTTTTGCGCCTTATCGACAAAGTCAAACTGGGGCTGGTGGCACTCGTTGTCTCGCTCACTCTGCTTTGTTCCATCAATGTGATGGAAGGCCCGCTGCTACCCGATCAGCAACAGATCCAGAGCCTCTCGCAAGCGAGCGAGAGCGACGATGGTGTCATCAAGTTTGTTGCGACCAACCAGAATCACCTGCTGCGTTTTGAGCAATCCCTGCGCAGCGACAACCAGCCCAAGAGCGTGGTCTACGAGCTGATCCAGAGCTGGTCAGCCCAGGCAATTCTGCTGGTGCTGCTTGGCTGGCTGTTGCTGGCCGCCCAGCTCTACCACAAGCAGCTCTTTCGTGATCCCTTCGCCACGATTCACCGCCACCGGCTGCAGCGCCAGTATCTGCAGTACCGCTTCACCCAGAGCTATCTGAGCGCCTGACCCCGAGGGGTTGGCACATCCACTGTTTGCTCATCTCCTCCTTCTGACGGATCCCGCTTCGGCCTGATCCGCATTTGATGCATCCATTTTTCTGCGCCTTGCCGAGCCTTGATGCTATCGGCCTGCGCACCATTCTCCTGACAGAGGCCAATTTGCCATGAGAAAAACCAGTCATACCCTTCTTAACCGCATGAGCAAGTGGCAGTACGCCCTACTGCTGCTCATGCTGCTGACCTTTACCTTCTATTCGCTGCCCACCTTCTTTGGTGAGCAGCCCTCTCTTGGTCTGCACGGTCAGCAGAGCCTGACCACCAAACAGCAGATGCTGCTGACCGACAACCACCTGAACCCGGCCAAGATCATCGAACAACCGGAGCGGGTCGAGCTGGTCTTTGCCACTCAGAGCGAACAGCAACGAGCCAAACAACTGCTGGAGCAGCAGGGCCTCGACAGCGCGGCGCTGACGCTGGAGTTCCACTCCAACGCCCCGACCTGGATCAGCCGCCTTGGCGCCGATCCCATCAAGCTCGGCCTCGATCTGCGCGGCGGCTCCCAGCTGCTGATCGGGGTCGATGTCGATTTCGTCCTCGATGCCCAGACCAAAAATCTGGTCGACACCCTGCGCACCCGCTTCCGTGAAGCCAATCTGCGCGGTGCCGGTGTGGCCCGGGCCGACCTTGGCAGCGTCAATGTCACCCTGCCGGAAGCTGACGATCAGAGTGGCTGGCTCACCATCATCAAGGAGAGCGCCGGTACCCGTCAGGATCAGTGGAAAATGACCCGCAGCGGCAACCAGCTCAAGCTGGTGCTGAGCGAGGCCGAACGCACCCAGCTCATCAACAACGCCGTGACCCAGAACCTCTCCATCCTCAAGAAGCGGATCAACGAACTCGGCATCGTCGAGGCCTCGGTACAACGTCAGGGTCAGGATGGCATCCGCATCGAGCTGCCGGGTGTGCACAACCCCAAGCAGGCGAAAGAGGTGATCGGGGCGACCGCGTCGCTGGCCTTCTACGAGGCCAAGGCTGACAGCCACTTCTACATCGCCGATCGCAACGGTCAGGCCGTTGGCATGGCGCGCCGTCCAGTATTGACCGGCGAGCACATCGTCGATGCCCGGGCCAACATGGGCGAGATGGGTCAGCCGCAGGTCAACATCGTGCTCGACACCCTGGGCGGCAACAAGATGAATCAGTTCAGCCGCCAGCATGTGGGCAAGCCGATGGCGACCGTCTTCACCGAGTACAAGACCAATGCCCAGGGCAAGCTGCGCGCCCAGAGCGAGGTGATCAACGTCGCCACCATCCAGACCGCCCTTGGCAACCAGTTCCGCATCACCGGGATTGGCAGTCTGCCGGAAGCGCAGGAGCTCGCCATGCTGCTGCGCGCCGGCGCTCTCACCGCACCGCTCAAGATCCTGGAAGAGCGCAGCATTGGCCCGACCCTCGGGATGCAGAATATCGAAGCGGGCTTCACCGCCCTCGGTTTCGGCATGGCGGGTATGATGCTGTTCATGATGGCCTGGTATCGCAAGTTCGGCTGGGTCGCCATCACCGCGCTGGTCGCCAACCTGCTGATGCAGGTCGGCATGCTGGCGGTGCTGCCGGGGGCCGTGCTGACCCTGCCGGGGATCGCCGGTCTGGTGCTGACGGTGGGGATGGCGGTGGATACCCACGTGCTCATCTTCGAGCGGATCAAGGATCGCCTGCGTGACGGCGGCTCGCTGGCCAACGCCATCGACTTTGGCTATCGCTCGGCATTTCGCACCATCTTCGATGCCAACATCACCACGCTCATCTGCGCCGTGGTGCTCTACTCCATCGGTTCCGGGCCGCTGCAAGGCTTCTCCATCACCCTCATTCTGGGGCTTATCTCCAGCATGGTGACCGGGATCTGGGGCACACGCGCCATCATCAACCCCCTGTGGGGCCGCAGCAGCGAGCGCACGCTGAAGGTGTAACAGGGCGAACCGCCCCCCTGATGAGCGGATCCGGCTCCGCCGCCGGCCATGGAGATGGCCAGCCGGGCGCACCGGATCAGAGACATTTCCCCCGCAGTGCCAAGGCACGTCGGGATGCGGCCGCCAGCCAGGCGCTGGCAGGCCAAGGAGAGAACTATGTTGAGAATGATTGTTGCCATGGGTCTGACCCGCTGGCGTTATATCGGCCTGTGGGCCTCTATCGTACTGACAGTAGCGAGCATCGCCATGCTGCTGGTCAACGGACTTGCCCTCGGCCTCGACTTTACCGGTGGCACCCTGCTGGAGTTTCATATCCAGACCCTCAAGGAGGCCCATGAGCTCAACGCCATGCTCACCTCCCCGCTGGCGAGCGCGGTGGAACTCAGCTCTGCCGGTGTCCCCGGCGAGTGGCTGATCAAGCTGCCTCCGCATGAACTGCCCTGGCAGGCCACCGAGCTTGCCACCATGCTGACCCAGCAGCTGGGCATGCCGGTCGAGCTGCTGCGCACCACCATCGTCGGCCCGCAGGTAGGTGCCGAGCTGTTCCAGCAGGGGATGCTGGCGGTGCTGGTCGCCTCCCTTGCCATCTCGGCCTATCTGGCGTTTCGCTTCGAGTGGCGTCAGGCCATCGGCATCCTTATCTCGGTGATCCACGATGCCATCGTGGCACTGGGATTGCTGGCGCTGTTCAACATCGAGTTTGATCTCAACGTCATCGCCGGTCTGATGGCGGTGATCGGCTACTCCCTCAACGACAGCATAGTGATTTCGGACCGCTTGCGGGATCTGCTGAGCTCGCGCACCCAGATGGGGATCCACGAATGTTCTGATGTCGCCATCAAGGCCACCTTCAGCCGCACCATGATCACCTCGGGCACCACCCTGTTTACCGTCGGGGCACTGCTGCTGTTTGGCGGCGATACCCTCTACGGTTTCTCCTTCACTCTGTTCACCGGCATTCTGGTGGGGACCATCTCCTCCATCACTGTGGCCTCCACCGTGCAGGAGCTGCTGGGTCTGAGCCCGCAGGCCTATCAGAAGAAGGGTGAGGAGCCGCTGGCAGAGGCGGCATAACCGCCCTTGTTACGGTTCTTTTTACCTCCCACCTTCCGGCCCCTGCACACTGGCAGGGGCCTCTTTACTGCCCCCTCTTTTAACGCTGTTAGCTTCTTTTTACGAAGAAAATTTACGAGTGAGCAGATTGACAGCAAAAGATGAAAAAACAACCACACATTAATAACAAAAAAGTCATTTTATTACGGCATACCCCGCAAAAATGTGACTGAAAGCACTTTCTTTAGGTCTCAAAAGCGGCAAGATTGTAGTGATTTATCTACAAAGGGATACAAGATGTTGTTACAACCTGCCAATACAGCAAAAGCAAGACAGTTGCTGAACGAGACCATGGCTTTGGTTCTCGCCGGAGGGCGGGGTAGTCGCCTCAAACAGTTAACTGATAACAGAGCGAAGCCTGCAGTCCACTTTGGCGGAAAATTCCGCATCATCGATTTTGTGCTCTCCAACTGCATCAACTCCGGCATCCGCCGAGTCGGTGTGGTGACCCAGTACAAATCCCACAGCTTGCTGCGCCACCTTCAGTCAGGTTGGTCTTTCTTGCGCTATCAGATGAACGAGTTCATCGACCTGCTGCCCGCGCAGCAGCGCGTGGACGAGGTCAACTGGTATCGGGGCACCGCCGATGCGGTCTATCAGAACCTGGACATCATCCGCGACCATGGCCCCAAATATGTGGTGGTGCTGGCAGGCGACCACATCTACAAGATGGATTACGCCGCCATGCTGCTCGACCACGTCAACATGGGCGCCAAGGTGACCGTTGCCTGTATCGAAGTGCCGCGTAGTGAAGCGAGTGCCTTCGGGGTAATGGCGGTCGATGGCGATCGCAAGATCAACGCCTTTGTGGAAAAACCGGCCAACCCGCCTGCCATGCCGGGCAAGGAAGATACCTCCCTCGCCTCCATGGGGGTTTACATCTTCGATGCCGACTATCTCTATCAGTTGCTGGATGAAGACATCACCAACGACGAATCCCACCACGATTTCGGGATGGACGTGATCCCCCGCGTGGTGCGGGAAGGCACCGCCTACGCTCACCCGTTTGGCATGTCCTGCGTCGGCTGCAATGCCGAGAAACGCCCCTACTGGCGTGATGTGGGCACTGTGGACTCCTTCTGGGAGGCCAACATGGATCTCGCCTCCGTCACTCCGGAGCTCGATATCTATGATCAGGACTGGCCCATCTGGACCAGCCAGACCATGACGCCGCCTGCCAAGTTCGTGCAGGACAGAAACGGCCAGCACGGCATGACCATCAACTCGATGTTCTCTGGCGGCACCATCGTCAGCGGCTCCTTTATCCTGAGTTCGGTGCTCTTTACCAATGTGCGGGTTCACTCTTTCTGCACCCTGGATCAGGCCGTGGTCTTCCCCGGGGTCGAGATCGGGCCGGGCTGCCGTCTGCGCCGGGTGGTGATCGACAAGGGCTGCAAGCTGCCGGAAGGGATGGTGATCGGTGAAAACGCCGATGAGGATGCCCGTCGCTTCTATCGCTCCGAACAGGGCATTGTACTGGTCACCAAAGAGATGCTGGACAAACTCAAGGCGTAATATCACATCTTGAACGGGGCTCTCGCCCCTATCCGAAGGGGCCATCAGGGCCCCTTTCTTGTTTCTCTGCGGTGTCGAGCCACCTCTCCCTTTATGCTCCTTTTGCGCTCTCCTTAGCGAACCGTAAACATTTAATTACAAAAATCACACTCCGTCACGCTATCCATCGCTATTTTATTACCATAACGCCTATGTCAACGCGTTTTAATCTGCATAAACGGCAGTAAACCCGCTTGTTTCACTTGATTGTTTGTTTTTACTTGGTAAGGTGAGGGCGGTTGCGTAACAAAGCACGTACCACTGTAAATATAAATGTACGACTGCTTTTAGAATTCAGTCCAGAGAGAACGACATCATGCAAAGAGATCCCCTGAACAACATCCATATCCAGTCCGAACAAGTGATGATCACGCCTGCCCAGCTCAAGGAGAAATTGCCTATCTCCGCCAAAGCGCTGGCATTCGTGCAAGGGGCCCGCAATACCATCGCCGACATCATTCATCGCCGTGACCACCGGCTGCTGGTGATCTGCGGCCCTTGTTCCATCCACGACATGGAGGCCGCCAAAGAGTACGCAACCAGACTCAAGGCCTTGCATGATGCCTATCAGGACTCTCTCTACATTGTGATGCGGGTCTACTTCGAGAAACCCCGCACCACGGTGGGCTGGAAGGGCTTTATCAACGATCCCAATCTGGATGGCACCTTCGACGTAGAGCTCGGCCTGCATCGCGCCCGCGAGCTGCTCTGCTCGCTGGCCGAGATGGAGCTGCCACTGGCGACCGAAGCGCTCGACCCCATCAGCCCGCAATACCTGGCCGAGCTCTTCTCCTGGTCGGCCATCGGCGCCCGTACCACCGAATCCCAGACCCACAGGGAGATGGCATCCGGCCTCTCCATGCCGGTCGGCTTCAAGAACGGCACCGACGGCAATCTGGGCACCGCCATCAACGCCTTGCAATCGGCCTCCTCTCCCCACGCCTTTATGGGCATTAACCAGCAGGGCCAGGTCGCGCTGTTGCAGACCCAGGGCAACCCGGATGGCCATGTGATCCTGCGCGGTGGCAAACATCCCAACTACGACTCGGTCAATGTGTCGCTGGCGGAAGAGGCGCTGGAAAAAGCGGGCCTGCAACCGGGGCTGGTGGTGGATTGCAGCCACGGCAACTCCAGCAAGGATCACCGTCTGCAGCCCAAGGTGGCTGACAACGTCATCCACCAGATCCTGGAGGGGAACAGCTCCATCATCGGGGTGATGCTCGAATCCAACCTGTTCGAGGGCAACCAGTCGAGCGAGCAACCCAAGTGCGAGATGCGCTACGGTGTCTCCATCACCGATGCCTGCATCGATTGGGAGACCACTGATGCGCTGCTGGCCCGTTGCCACAGCCAGCTGGCGGCGCCACTCAAGAGCAGAACTGGCCGTTAAGCCGTGATATCTTGATGCAACATATTGAATCACAAGGTGCCGCCGCTGGCGGCCCCCACAGGGACTGAAGATGGCAGAAGAGTTGAATGCCCTCAGGGACAAGATTGATGCGGTAGACCGGCAGCTAATCGATCTGCTGGCTGCCCGTCTGGCGCTGGTGGGAGAAGTCGGTGAAGTGAAGAGCCGCCACGGCCTGCCCATCTACGCGCCGGATCGGGAGGCCAGCATGCTGGCCCGCCGCCGTGCCGAGGCCGAATTACAAGGAGTGCCGGGCGATCTGATCGAAGACGTGTTGCGCCGGGTGATGCGCGAATCTTACGCCAGTGAAAAAGATACCGGCTTCAAGTGTATGAAGCCAGATCTGGGCAAGGTGGTGATCATCGGTGGTCAGGGACAGCTGGGCCGCCTGTTTGGCCATATGTTCACCCTCTCGGGCTATCATGTCGATACCCTCGAACAGGCCGACTGGCCAAGAGCGGACGAGATCCTGCAAGGCGCCGGGCTGGTGATGGTAGCGGTGCCCATCGACATCACCTGCCAGATCATCGACCGGCTCGGCAACCTGCCCGCAGATTGCCTGCTGGTGGATGTCACCAGCGTCAAATCCGCTCCGCTCGAGCACATGCTGGCGGTGCACCAGGGGCCTGTGCTGGGTCTGCACCCCATGTTCGGACCGGATGTGGCAAGCCTTGCCAAACAGGTGATCGTCTGCTGTCAGGGACGTGATGCAGCCGCCAGCCAGTGGCTGCTGGAGCAGATGACCATCTGGGGAGCCCGCCTGCAGCAGGTGGAGGCCAAGGCCCACGATGAGGCGATGACCTTTATCCAGGCGCTGCGCCACTTTGCCACCTTTGCCTAT
This sequence comes from Aeromonas sp. HMWF016, assembly GCF_963878195.1. NCBI lineage: Bacteria > Pseudomonadati > Pseudomonadota > Gammaproteobacteria > Aeromonadales > Aeromonadaceae > Aeromonas > Aeromonas sp. HMWF016. Next base: position 14,526 of record NZ_CAWNWX010000050.1, on the reverse strand, counting down.
GGCTGGCACCTCTCCCGGGAAGGAGCCAATCTGGAGCGGCTGCTGGTGTTGAGCTCCCCCATCTACCGGCTGGAGCTGGCCATGGTGGGACGGCTGTTCGCCCAAGATCCCCACCTCTACGCCGACATCATTTTGTCGTCGCCGCAGAACCTGGCGATGATCCGGCGCTACTACCAGAACTTCGGCGAGGCGCTGGGTCTGCTGGAGCGTGGAGACAGGGACGGTTTTATCGAGGCGTTCAGCCAGGTTTCCGGCTTCTTTGGTGACCATGCCGACCAGTTCCTGCGCGAAAGCCGCACCCTGCTGGCACAAGCCAACGATCGCCGCCAGCACAGCTGATCGAACCCGCGCCAACCGATTACCAAGGGAAGATGCCTCTCATCTTCCCTTTTTATTGGTACGCCATTTATCGGCACGTTATTTATTCGCACTTTAGGCAAAAGCCCCCCAGTCTAAAGCGCAAGCGGTTGATCCTTTTGCAGACCACGCACTTCTCTTCCCCGCACATCAGCTGAAAATAGCGACATCAGTTTCTTGCCCACTGCTAATGGTCATTTGCTTGCCATCCATCTGGCGGCAATCGGCAATCAAACATCGCATTGCAATACAACCGAACAGCCACAAGCCACAGGCCCAATCAGCCATATCGGTTATTGCCCTCTACCACGGCTCAGAGGAGGAGTAAAACCAACACACATGCACCAAGGGTCTGGCATCCGTCGAAAAGGTTCTCAATTAGACAACCCTTTAAGGTCGGCCACATCCCTCACTACGTTGAACACAATGATCCAGACCCCGTCAACAGACCAAGAAGGTCGCCATAAATTTAATTTATGTATTTTCACCAAATGACCAAATTTTTATTTATACCGCACATATATTCCTCCCCCAACTCCTCGCACTGCCATTCTCCACCGGATGGAGGCTGCGCCTGAATTTGGGCTTTCACTCAACAGAACGTAACGCTATTAGCCTGAAGACATTCATTACATGCAGGAGCAGGAGCAGGAGTAGGAGTAGGAGTAGGAGTAGGAGTAGGAGTAGGAGTAGGAGTAGGAGTAGGAGTAGGAGTAGGAGTAGGAGTAGGAGTAGGAGAGATTAATCGTAACCACAGCTTTGACAACCGGGACAGCTATGCGGCTTACCCAGCCGCTCATCCAATCACTATCAAGACAGCAAGACGCCAAAAAGAAAATGGCCGGATATCAATCCGGCCATTTTATCGCTTGATCAAAGACTCAAGCTTGGATATTGCTTGTCAGCAACTTCTTATTAGAAGTTGTACTGCAGAGCAACAGTCCACTCGTCGTCCAGCTTCTCGATGCTCTGGATTTTGTACTCGGTGTAAGCTTTCAGCTTCGGAGTGAAAGAGTACTGAACACCCAGCAGAGTTTCGTCAACCAGATCCTTGTAGCTGGAACCGGCAGTGTTAGCTTTGACTTTGGACTCTTTAAAGTTGTAGCCAGCCAGGAAGGTCCAGGCGTCTACGTTGTAGGACGCAGCCAGTTCATAACCACGGCCTTTGTCTTTGTCGCCAGCGGTAGCTGAGTTGTACTTCAGGTCGCCTTCGGTGTATACACCAGCGAAGTAGAAACCATTGATGGCATAGTGAGCGCCCAGAGCCCACTCTTTCTTGTCACCGGTGGTGCCACTTACAGTGTTTTCCAGGTCGGAGTAGGCATAACCAGCGTTGAAGCCCAGACCGAAGTCAAAGTCGTAGCCAGCAGCAGCTGCATAACCGTAGTTACGCTTAACGTTGTCACCGTATGCGGCTTTCTCTTTGATGCTTTGACCTACGTCAGTAACAACAACTGCTTTATCATCGTTGGTCTGATAAGACAGCTTGCCTTTGAAGCCACCGATAGCGTTGGAGTAAATGATCTGGCCTTCTTGACGACCGTCGTAGAAGTTACCGGCATCGCCCCACTCGTTGAAGATATCGGTCGGTTCCAGAACGTCGTAGAAAGCAGTGTCGGTCTGACCGAAGATGATCTTACCGTACTGAGTGCCGTCGAAGCCGACATAGACGTGACGGGAGTTGAACTTGTTGTCAGAGTTTTCAGCAGAAACTTGCCACTCGGTCTTGGCGATAGCAGCCCAAGTGTTGTTCAGGGCGATTTTGCCAGACCAACCCAGACGGGAAGAACCAATCAGCTCACCGTCAACGTCAGAGTAATGGGCAGCAGTACCAGGAGTCTTCTCGTTAAGACCGGTCTCTTGGTTGATGCTCCAAGAATCCTTAGTTGCAGCAACAGATTTGTTGTGATCGCCGTAGTAGTTAGCCTGTACACGGCCGTATACGTCGAAAGTCACACCGTCTTTGTCATAAACAACGGCAGCGTTGGCTGCGGATGCAAACAGAGCCGGGATAGCAATAGCCAGAATTGTCTTTTTCATAGTTTCCAATGCCTACTGTAATTAAACACTAAGTCTTTGTTATTCCCTGTGTTAGCGATGTACTTTGCATCACTATGACGGCGAGACTAGCACCGGGTTTTCACAACCGCAACGAAAAAACTTGGAACTTTTTATGAAAAGCATAGTCACCGAGACAGAAATGTGAGCCAGGTCTCACATTGTCCGCCCATCAAAGGAAAACGTTTACAACGCTTTTTGCTGCTTTTTTATACTTGCACAGCCTGTTTTTTAGGTAATTGCAGCTAACTCCCTGATAAACAACCAACCTCATCAGACCAGTGCGAAATGAGGGTGATGAAAGAGCGCCCCTCGACCCCGACAAGGGGATACGGGTATCCTTAGCCTTTCCCCGCGCAACAACCAAACTGGCCTCCTCTTTATGCTGTCAACTCGCCTCAAAGCCACTATTCGTCAAACCTACCGCCAGATTTCGGATGGCTTGCCCGGTTTTGTGCCGCGTAAAGAGCAGAATTTTTTGGTTGCCGAGATAGCCAAGACGCTGACCGGGGAGTATGACAAGCAGCGCCGTATTCTGGTGGCCGAGGCAGGCACCGGTATCGGCAAGTCCCTCTCCTATGCTCAGGGAGCGATCCCCGTCGCGAGATTGACCCAGAAGAAGCTGGTGATCTCCACCGCCACCGTGGCATTGCAGGAGCAGCTGATCCACAAGGATCTCCCCTTCTATCACCGCCACAGCGAGTTGCCGTTTCGCTTTATGCTGGTCAAGGGGCGCCAGCGCTACTGCTGCGAACATCTGCTGGAGCAGGCTGCAAGCGGTAGCGAGATGGCCAACTTCGAATTCGACTTCGGCAGTCTGAGCAAACACAAGCCGTCAGAAGCCGACAAGAGTTGCTATCAGGCGCTATGGCAGGCCTACACCGAAGGCAAGTGGGATGGCGATCGGGACAACTGGCCCAAACCCATTCCCGACCTTTGTTGGGACCGTATCGCCGCCGATCGCCACACCTGCAACAAAGCCCTGACTCACCATCAACACTGCCCCTTCCACCGCGCCCGCAATGACATGGATGCGGCCGACGTGCTGGTGGTCAACCACGCGCTGCTGCTCTCTGACCTCACCATGGGTGGCGGCATCATCCTGCCGCCACCCGACGAGTGCATCTATGTGCTGGACGAAGCCCACCATTTGCCCACCATTGCCCGGGATCACGGCGCCGCCTCGGCCAGCGTCAAAGGCTCCCGCCGCTGGCTGGAAAAACTGGTGCAAAGTGCCGGCAAGCTGACTCGAACGCTCAATAAAGAGAGCCTTATCGACCCGCAATTGAAGTTGCAGGATGCCCTCGCATCCATCCAACCCGACCTCAAGGCGGTGGAGCAGTGGCTCGCCAGCAATGACCGGCTGTTTGGCAGCGAGATGCACTACCGTTTTGGCGAAGGGGTGTTGCCAGACCCGCTGCCGATGCTGGCGGAAAATCTCAAGGAGTCGAGCAAGAAGGCGCTGCGAGCGCTGGACAGAATGCAGGCAGCCATCGGTGAAGCCCTGAAAGATGGCGAGATCCGTCGCAAGGAGGCCGAGCCGCTACTGGCCGAGAGCGGTTTTCATCTGCAGCGGCTGGAGAGTTTCTGCGCCTTGTGGGAGATGCTGGGGCGCCATGTCCCGACCGGCAAGACCCCGCTCGCCCGCTGGATGGCCAAGAGCGACGATGGCGATATCTGGCTGCACGCCTCACCGATAGAGGTGGGTTATCTGCTGGAGGAGTGGCTCTGGTCCAAGTGTCTGGGGGCCGTGCTGGTCTCGGCGACCCTCACCGCCCTCTCTTCATTTAGCTATTTCCGCCATCAGGTGGGGCTCAAAGAGCACGACGGCACCCGCTATCTGCGCCTGCGCTCCCCCTTTGACTATCAGAAGGCCGAGCTCTATCTGCCCAAGATGGAACACGAACCCAACTCGCCGGCCTTTACCACAGAGCTGATCAGCGTGCTGCCCCGCATTCTGGCGGGCAAAGAGGCAAGCCTGGTGCTCTTCTCCTCCTATCGACAGATGAACGAGGTGGCCATTGGTCTCAGGGCAAAGGGGCTCTCTTTGCTGGTACAGGGCGAGGCCTCCCGCAACGCCCTGCTCACCCTGCACAAGCAGAAGTGCGACGGCGGCCAGGCCAGCATCCTGTTCGGTACCGGCAGCTTTTCCGAGGGGCTGGATCTGCCCGGTCACTACCTCACCAACCTGGTCATCACCAAGCTGCCGTTCGCGGTGCCCAACTCGCCGGTGGAAGAGGCCACTGCCGAGTGGGTCGAGAAGCGGGGCGGTAATCCCTTTTTGCAACTGACTGTGCCGGAGGCGTCGCGCAAGCTTATTCAGGCTTGTGGTCGCCTGATCCGCAAGGAGGCCGATCGGGGACGGGTCACCATTCTCGATCGCCGCCTGCTGACCAAACGCTATGGCAAGGGGCTGCTCGATGCCCTGCCCCCGTTCAAACGGCGTATTGAATGACACTCCTGAATCGCGGAGCCGCTCAACGCTAATGAGAAAGAAGATGGTAACAGAGCCTATTTTGACCACCTCAAAGAGCAATTGCCGCAGTGGGCCAAACCTGTAAAAATGAGCCCCTGTTTTCAGCAGGCAATCGTCTGACTGTTCAAGGAGATGAAATGAAACTGACTGTTCTGGTACCGGCACTGGCTGGTCTGTTGTTTGCGGGTAGCGCCCTGGCCAATACCCAGGTCGAAGTAAGTGCCCCTTATGTTGCCCAGCTGATCGACGGCCAACCTATCAACCCCAAACTACTCGACAAAACCAGCACTTTCCCGCTCAGCGCTGGCAAACATCAGCTGGTTGTTGCTTTTGAAGGGAACTACTCCAGCCGCAACGACATCAAGCTGGTAACTGCCGAACCACTGGTGCTCAACTTTACTGCCGCCGACAACCAGAAGCTGGTGCTGGACTTCAAAAAGCCCCGCAATGAAATGGAAGCCAAGCAGTTCGTCAAGGATCAGAAAGTTGCTCTGAAAGACGCCGCCAGCGGTCAGACCGTGGCCAGCGAGCAGTTCGTGATGCCGAAAGTTGAAGGCTTCCAGCTGACTCGTGACTACCAGCAAGAGCTGATCAACATGGGCAAGGCATTCAACCAGCCCAAGACTGTCGCCATCTCCTCTGCTGCCGTCATGGCCGCGGCCAGTGCACCGGTTCAGGTCGCTCCGAGCAAGGCCGAGAGCAACCCGGAAGCCCTGACACAGCTGCAAAACTGGTACAACAAGGCCGATGCGGAGACCCGCAAAGCGTTCCAGATCTGGGTTATCCAGCAGCAGTAATTGGATGATTCATCCCGCATCGCCGGGAGAGACAAGGGGAGCCAGGCTCCCCTTTTTCATATCTGCAAAGGCCCTGCCGTCATGTCACTGTGCATCTTCTATCACCCCCTCTACTCTGCCCTGGCCCTGCCAGAGCGCCATCGCTTCCCGCTGGCCAAGTATCAGGCGCTGTTTGAGCAGCTGGACAGCCTCGGTTATCCGCTGGCAGAGGCCGCGCCCGCCAGTCGTGCGCAGATAGAGAGAGTGCATGATGCAGCCTATGTGGAGGCGGCCCTCACCGGCACCCTCGATGCGAGCGCCATCCGTCAACTTGGTTTCCCCTGGTCTCCCTTGCTGATTGAACGCACCTTGCGCTCGGTGGGTGCCACTATTGCCGCCAGCCGCCACGCCCTGGAGCAGGGTTGCGGCCTGCAGATCTCCGGTGGCTATCACCACGCCCACCGGAATATTGGCAGCGGCTTTTGTCTCTTCAACGATCTGGTGATCGCCGCCCAGACCTGCCTGGACGAAGGGCGCTGTGAGCAGGTACTGATCATCGATCTCGATGTCCATCAAGGGGATGGCAGTGCCGCCCTGTGCCAAGAGCGGCGCGACATCATTACCCTCTCCCTGCACGGGGAGCACAACTTCCCCCGTCACAAGCCCGCCTCCCACATGGATTTTCCCTTGCCAAGCGGCATGCAGGACGATGCCTACCTCACCACGCTGGCGGAGGCGCTCAACCTGGCGCTGCGGCTCTACACCCCTGACCTCATCCTCTATCAGGCTGGCGTGGACGTACACCGGGGCGACGAGCTTGGCTATCTCGCCTTGAGCGATGAGGGGGTGCGCCTGCGCGATGCCATGGTATTTGACTGCGCCCGGCAGCACGGCTTGCCCATTGCGGCAGTACCGGGTGGTGGCTACCGGCGCGACTGGCAGCAGCTGATCCCGCTGCATATGTCCTTGTTTGAAGAGGCAAAAAAGCGTTATGGCTAGCCGTTAATCTCTGATAACCACCGTTGCAGACAACAACAAGGCGGCCCAAGGGCCGCCTCTACGTTATATCGAACGTCATTGCGCCGTATTTATCCCTTATTCGGGAATCGAGGATGGCGCCCTGCTGCAGCTCTCGTTCAGGCGTGGGCCACCGGCGTCGGATGTTTCCCCATGGGGCGCAGCAGCATCAGCAGATAGATAAGCGACACGCCGGCGATCATGATGAAGAGCAAGTTGTCCGAAAGGTGCTGCATCAGCAGCGCAGTATAGGCTGGGCCGAGCAGGCTGCCGATGGTATAGCTCAGCAGCAGTGCCTGATTCATCGCCACCAGCTGATGGTGTTCGACCTTCTCGCAGGCCCACGCCATGGCCACCGGATAAAGAGTAAAACCGGCAGCGCCCAGGATAAACAGGGCCGGCCCCATCGCCACGCCACCCAGCATGGCTGCGCAACCCAGGATCACCACCAGCACCTGTACCCGCAGTACCGGCAGGCGCCCGAAGCGATCCGCCAGACGGCCGACCGGCCACTGCCCCAGAATGCCGGCACTCACCATCACCGCCATCCAGTAGCCGATCTCCCCATCGCTCACCCCCTGATGATTGAGGTAGAGCGGCATCAGACCATAGAGCGACCCCAACACGATGCCGGAGATGATGCAGCCATCGACCCCGAGCCGCGCCTGCCGCAGCCGCAGCATCGGCCAGACCCGGGTCGTTCCCTGTGCTTCGCTGTGCTCACTGACGATGCGGGTGAACAACAGCGGCAGAATAGCCGCCAATACCAGTCCGGTTGCCCAGGGCAGCACGTCCATCAGGCCGGTCAGCAGCTTGCTGACCAGCAGCTGCCCAAGCACAGTCCCCAGGTAGTAGACCATCATGTAGGCAGCCAGCAGTCGCCCCCGATTGTGCGCGTTGCCGCTGCACATCAGAGCGCTCTCCACCACCACCCAGATCATGGCGCAGCCGATGCCGGCAATGAATCGCCAGGCGAGCCAGCTCCAGAAACCGAGGGTAATGCCGAGCCCGACACAACCAGCTGCAAAGATGACCGATGAGAGGTAGTAACTGCGGTTGAAGCCAAAGCGCTTGATCAGGGTGCCCGCCAGCAGGGTCCCCAGCAGGTTGCCGCTGAAATAGGAGGAGCCGACCATGCCTACCTGCCAGGTCGGCAGATTGTCATGGGCCAGCCAGAGCGGCACCAGAGTATTGAGCACCGCGATGGAGAGGGTCAGCAGCAACAGGCCACAGAGCAGTAACAGCACTGGCCGGGTGTATGTGGTCATGAGTAGAACCGTGAGGAGAGTCAAAATCCGAGCGCATCATGCCACTGCCAAATCCATTGTCAATCGGCGCTGCAGCCAAGTCGCAAGGTTTTGTTGCACGCAGTGATTGCTGCGAGATATGCCCCCATTTAACACCAGCGGTATCCTTTTGATTAACGAGAGATTTGGCCATAAAACCGGGATATGGCCAGTTGAAAATCATCCCTTCGCGCTGCCTTGTCTCGCTTTTGCGGCCATAAACAGAAGAGGCGGCCCCGTGGGCCGCCTCTTCTTTAATACCGAGCTCAATGCCGGTTAACGCTGACGCTTCTTGGCGTACTTGCGACGGGCCCGCGCCTGGCGCTCCTCTTCCCGCTCCGCCTTCTCTTTGGCCTTCTGCTCGGCCTCGGCATCGGCCTCCACAATTTCGACGCTTACCATCTCCGGGGTCTCCAGAGAGATGCGGCCCAGCATCCCCGAGCGGAATTCGTTGACCAGGATCTCGGACGCCTTGTGCAGATCCGCCAGCCCGCCTTTGCGCATGAAGCCGCGCTGGCGAGCGATCAGATCCAGCAGCTCGATCTCGGTCTCGGGCAGCTCTTCAATCTGATAGCGCGCCTTGATCCGCTCCGGATACGCCTTGAGGAAGTAATCGGCGGCGAACATGGCGATGTCCGCATAGTCATAGACGGTATCCTTGATGGCCGCCGTGATGGCCAGCCGATAACCGCAGGAGGGTGGGTTGAGCTTTGGCCACAAAAAGCCCGGGGTATCGGTCAGGATGACGTGGTTGTCGAGCTTGATCCGCTGCTGGGACTTGGTTACCCCCGCCTCGTTGCCGGTGCGGGCGATGATGCGCCCGGCCAGGGTGTTGATCAGGGTGGATTTGCCCACGTTGGGAATACCCATGATCATGGCGCGCACGCCGCGCAGCTCCAGATTGCGCTCCGGCAGCATCTCGTGACAAAGGGTCAGCAGTTGCTTGATCTTCTCCGGCTCCTGCTGGGTCAGGGGCAACGCCTTGATCCCCTTCTCCTTTTCCATGTGAGCCACCCACAGCTCGGTGATCTCGGGGTCGGCGAGATCCGCCTTGTTGAGCACCTTGATCACCGGAGTATCGCCACGCAGCTCGGGCACCAGCGGGTTTTCGCTGGAGAAGGGGATGCGGGCGTCGAGCATTTCGATGATGACATCGACCTGGGGCATGACCTCGGCAATCTCTTTGCGGGCCTTGTGCATGTGACCGGGGAACCAGTTGATGGACATATCCGTTACTCTCATCTAGGGACTGCGGGCGCGGGCTTGCAATGAAGCGAGCGGCGAGCGGTGGTGGACGCAGGGCGTCGCAAGGGGGCGCATTTTACCTGCACCCGCCCCGATTTGACAGGCTATTCTAGCCAGCTAGCCCTAAACCGGCCAGATTTCCTCCCGTTTGTCAGCCTTGTCAGGCTGCGCTGCAGAGTCCGATTATTGATAGATAAGTGACTGATACAACATCACATTCAGATATCACTTTCACCGGATTGTCATTCACTCTCACTAAAAGTGTCATCTGCGACCTCTAGGCTGCGCTCAGGTTTTACAAGGAGCGAACCTCGATGAAAAAAATGGCAGGTGTTGCAGTGATGATGGGGGCCGCACTGGTCGCCGGCTGCAACTCAAAAAACAACTCGCAGGAGAACAAACCCGGCTCTGGCGCCCGGAACGTGATCTTCTTCCTTGGCGACGGCATGGGGCTCAACACCCTGACCGCCGCCCGCATCTACGGTGTCGGTGAAGAGGGCAGCCTCACCATCGATACCCTGCCGGAGACGGCCTTCATCAAGACCTTCTCCCACGACTCTCAGGTGACCGACTCGGCTCCCTCCATGTCCGCCTACATGACCGGGATCAAGAGCAACAACGGCGTTATCAGCATGGACAGCAACGCCACTCAGGAGAGCAACTGCAGCAAGAGCGCCGGCAAGCCGGTCACCACCCTGCTGGAACTGGCCAAGGCCGCCGGCCGCGGTACCGGGGTGGTCACCACCACCCGGGTGACTCACGCCACCCCGGCTGCCACCTATGCCCACCTCTGCAACCGGGATCTGGAAGCCGACATCGCCGCCCAGCTGGTGCCCGGCGGGGCCGGTTACAACAGCGCCCTTAAAGGGGGGGTAGACGTGGTGCTCGGTGGCGGCAGCAGCTTCTTCCTGCCTAAAGCCGACAAGGGCAAGCGCGAGGATGGCCGCAACCTCATCTCCGAGATGCAGGCCAAGGGTTACCAGTTTGCCAGCAATCTGGACGAGCTGAACAAGGCCGA